>JAGTQZ010000004.1:300000-454876 GCA_018396705.1 Candidatus Bathyarchaeota archaeon | reverse complement strand
CTCCGGGAGTTGTGTAAAGATATACTAAGACGCCGACGATAGCAGCGACGATTATTACGATCGCCACCAAAAGCACCTTCAAACGGAAAGCAACGCCTTTTCTATTCATATAAACCCCGATGGGGTTTGGAGTTGTGATCAGATATATAAGACTTGTGCCTAATTGACCGAAAGTATTAAATGTAGAATTATCCTACGAGTTAAGGGTGATTATGTTTGCCGTTTAAAGTTAAGGCAACTTTGGTGAATTTTCTAGGTGATACCAAAAAGTACCCGTGCCACTTCCTTCATAAAATTGGCGACGAAATAATTTGGGACGGAGAAAAGCTCATTGGAAGGGTTTGCCCAGACGTATTGCCTCTCCTCATTCCAGTGATGCACGCCCTCCGCTACGCCGGTCCAAGATATAAGGATCCAATGTATTATGCGCCTTTTTGGTATGCTTCCCTTAGCATTTTTGACCCCAGCATGAAGAAATATGATGGCCTAGGTTTTAAAGTTGTAAAGGAAAAAATCGTGGAGCCGCCATATCATGTAGCATCCCTCCAGCCGCCTAACGCTTTTCAATGGCCTCCCGTCAACGAAAGAATAGTCATGAAAGATATAACAGTGCTATGTCCTGATACCAGAACATCCGCAGTTTTTAAGGTGGAACCATTTGACTTATCTGATACTGGCCACGATGTCCCATACTTCAGACGCGAAATGGTAATACTATATAAAGTAATGCAAAAGCCTGGAATTGAAGTCAATAAAATACTTGATGAATTTACGAAGGAAGAGAGGGAAGAAATTTATCCTCCACTATCTCCAGTTTTGGTTCAAGCGTTAGTTGAGGAGCTCGAACTCGTCGGCTACATAAAGGTTAAAGAGGGAAAAGCCTATACTACAGATAAAGGCAAAATCAAACTAGACGAATTTAAAGCAAGTCTAACAACGGAAGAAAAAAAGGCGTTGAAACTTAAATAATGTATTATCCTCGTATATGGAGAGGTGAAACATAAAAACTTTAAGGAAACCCTTTCAAAAGAGGAAAACAAGCCTTAAAACTAAGCTAACTTGTGGGTGAGAGTATGAAGTTTGGTGTATCTCCATCGCCTTTTTTGTGGTGGAAAGAAGTTAAGGAGTTTGATAAGTGGATTCAAGAAGCTGAAAACTGCGGATATGATGCCATATTTATTCCTGACCATTATAATCTACCAGTGCCAGACTTTCCCTCCGACCAACTAATGGATGCTTGGTCAACCCTCTCATACATTGCTGCAAAAACAAAAACCGTTAAAATTGGAACATGTGTTAGTCCTTTACCCCGTTGGCTTCCAAGTCAACTGGCAAAAGTGATAGCTACCGTCGACTTATTATCTGAGGGTAGAGTTATCGCCGGATTAGGTGTGGGGTTGTTTCCAGACGAGTTCATTAATTATTCTCCCCAAGGGTATTTAGGTGAACCCAAAGAAAGGGTTGAAAGATTTCTGGAAGGCTTGCAAATAATGATTAAACTTTGGACTGAGGATAAGGTAACATTTATCGGAAAATATTACAAGCTGAAGGATGCAGTCCTTTTACCTAAACCCAAACAAAGGCCTAGACCTCCCTTATGGTCAGGAGGCTTAGGTCCTCGTATGCTAAAAATCACCGCCAAGTATTTTGATGCTTGGTTCCCTCACAGAGCCGGGCCGGGATATCCGGACCCCGAAAGGTATAGACAAGCAGTGATAACGATTAAGGAACATTTAAAAAAATATAGCAGAAGCTTAGATAAGTTCACGTTTGCCCTTTTAGGCTGGATAACTGACAAAGTAACCGACGATATAAACATGCTAGAAAAGTATGTAGAAGCTGGTTGCCAATACTATGTTGTTGAAATTCCACTCACTCCTCCATTATCAAATGGAAAATATATAGAAGCTATAAGAAAATTTGCAAAGGAAGTTATGCCGTCTTTCTGAAAATAATACAAAGCCACGGACGCTTTCAGATTGTCACGGCGTTTATAATGGTATGTTAGGCTCTAAGACCATTCTGTCCACACCAATTTTTTCTAAATTTTCAGGAATCTTATCGTTTCTAAAAAATATTGTGTTACCTTTACGTATAAGCACAGTTGGCATCGCTTTGCTCCTTATGTAGAAAACGTATTTTTGGCATTCCTTATTGCATGGGAAAACGCCTATCTCATCCTCTTTTCCAAGCACATCACAGTTAATTGCAAGACAGGCACGAGTTGTGGTGACATATCCGTAGGGAATGTAAAGTGATGCGGAAATACCATTTTTTAGGTTTAGCTCGATGCCTTGAAGTAGATTGTCAAGTTCCACACGATTTATCCTATTTTTTAGGAGGAAATCTTGGAAGACTTGGGTGTCGATGCTTGCACCTTTAAAATATTTGATGGTTGTTTCTGGCAAGATGTCTATAAGATTCATTAGCCTAGGCCCTCGTTTCATCTTATTGAGCAATCGTCCCATAACTGGTTTCAATCCGTCTCTATATCTATTTAAAAGGACTCTTAATACTCCATAATCGTTAAAAACAACCTCGCAGCCGGGTTTTCTCCTTATTATGTAGTCAAGCAGCTTCTCTAAATTTCTAAGTCCCTCATTAGTAACGTAAGGTGTTACAAAAGTGAAATGCAGCTTGCTTTTCGAAACAAAATCGAGTATTTCCCTTAAATCCTCGAGTCTTGGTATAAGACGTTCACAAAATTCATTGCCAAAATATAACCTGGAAAACTGGTAAGATATACTTGCTAGTTTTGCTAGTTCACTGGTTTTTGTTATATAAACTGCTTGTTCCATTTAAAATCACTTCAGGATAATAACACATTATGACCCGGCATTGACGCCCATAAGTTGAAGTGTAAAGGTTTCGAGCAATGTCTCTGAACTCCCTCCTTGACGGATTTTTGCTCAGAGTGTTTAATAGTGAGCGGATGAATTTTACGTCTATAATCTTCTTGGAGGTTGGATAACCACGTCCTACAATTTTGACGTAAGTTAGACCTATCTCATTAAACTCATAAAGCGCACACGCACCACATGGTCTATCGTCTATGTGAAACCTTTGCCACACTTGCTGCCTCACTCCAGCGATTACTCGCTTTTCATCATCTTCAGACGATTCAACATAAATCTCATAGGGTAACATGCAAGCGTTATTATAAGCGGGATCCGAAAAAGTGAAATGCAAAAAAGTGCAGAATCCATCGATATTCGCACATTTTGAGTTCAAAATAAAAACACCTGTCTCCACACAGGATATTTCTTTGTGAATATCTCGTATCTCCTTCAACGTGAGGTGCCTCGGCAACTGTATTCTCGAAGCACCCAACTCTTGATAGAATTTAATAGATTCGGAATTAAGCGCCACTCCTCCTGTGCTAATGCTTAGCTTAACCCCAACATTGAGGTCACGTAACCATAACAAAAGACCAAGATCCGAAATGATAAAAGAGTCAACATCAGCGTCAACACACTTTTCTACGAAGTCACGCAAAAGGGGATACATGTCCTCGGTATAGTAGTGCTCGTTTATTGTCAAGGCAACTGGAACACCATAAGAATGGGCGATCCTTACAGCTTCTTTTAGTTCTTCAAAAGACTTAAAGTTACATGCCGGGGATGGTCTCCTGTTTATAGCCGCTATTGTATATTTTTTCAGAAATTCACGTGATAAGAGACCACAATAAAGTTCGTCCGCCCCTGCCTCGATTATTTGTGTTACCTCTTCAACTTTATCTACGGGAGCTAAAATTTTCAACACCATTTATCATCCTTATTCTCATCGTCCATGTTAAGTAGAACATGCATGGAATATGTTATGATCCAAAAAATTTCTTTTTGTCATTTCCAGTTTGACTAACTGTTTTCAACTGATCGCTTTTAATACAAGTTCTACTAGGTCGTAATATTTTATTTTGTCCTTATTTTTGGTTATAGCTCTGTTGAAATTTATAGCACAATGCGGACAGCAAGAGACTATTGCTTCAGCCGCTGTTGTTTTTGCCTCGTTGATTCTCTCTTCAGCTGCGAATGTGGCAAGTTCTGGAAATACCTGTGATACTTCTGTACCTCCGCCACAACACCATGCATATTCTCTAATTCGCTCCATTTCAACAAGGTCTATTCCGGGTATAGCCTTTAAAACCTCCCTTGGAGGATCGTAAACACCGTTAGATCCGAAGAGCCAGGTTTTGGGAGGCACATGAATACCAAACATTTTGATTTCACCTTCCCATGGAATATAAGTTTCTCCAAGTCTTCCAAGTAGACATGGGTCGTGATACGTGACTTTCAAGTCAATCTTATTACTTAGACTTAGCTTCCCTTCATTTAGAAGTCTTTTTATAAGCTCACTTGTGTGAACTACATCAAAACTAAGTTTGTCAACAACTTTTGGATACTCTCTCTTAAAGGTTCCATAGCAGTGAGCGCAACTAACCAGCATGGTTTTCGCCCCTAAACGTTTGACTGCCTCAATGTTGTGGACCATTACTTCTTTAGCGATGTCTCTTTGTCCTGTTCTCCATAAATGTGCGCCACAACAGTATTCTTCGGGCCCGAGCACGGTGAAGTCTATTTCTGCAGCTTTCAATATTTTTACTGTTGCTTTAGCTATCTCCGGCTTTAGATAAGCTGTCGTACAGCCCACAAAATAAACTAAACCTTCATTATTGCTCGACTTGGCTGGCTTTATGTCATCATACATCCACTTGAATCTTTCTTCATGAGGCTTGCCGTAAACATTCTTATATTTTATGACGTTCTCAGCCATTCTCTTATGTTGAGGTAAAGGTCCCTTTCCATCATCAACCATTTTTGCCCTGAGTTCTAGTATTGTATCAAGCACTTCCGCATTTGCATGCACCCATTTGCAAGCATAGTCACAATATCCACATGTTGTACAAGAGTACACAACCTCAGGTAGCTTTTTAGAAGTTTCCAATTTTCCCTCAAGCATTTTATATGCAATATTCAAAAGTCCCTGTCCTGAATAAGCGTCAAACCCGTATTTCTTATGTATCGGGCACGCTGAGTTAAATCTCCAGCTTTTTTGCATAGGGCCAAATATCACTTTACAGAAACCACAACGAGTGCAGCACATCATATCGCGTTTATATTTGTCTAGTCCCATCTGCAACTTCCTCCTTTAAAATATGGCTAAGGCACCGGGATTCAGAACACGGTTAGGATCAAATATATTTTTAAGTTTTCTGAGAATATCAACACCCTCGGAATAATTGCTATACATCATTGAAGCCCATGGACCATATACCCTGCTAAAGAAACCACCTGCTTTCATCAAGGTTTCGCTCGCATTGACGAGGAATTTTTGAGTTTCCTCAACCTCTTTTGAATCTGATGGGTCGTATGGAACATCAAACTCTATGTGGTACGCGTGTCCTTGAACGATGGGTTGCAAGTATCCACCTATCTCTCTCATTGAATATCCATGGTTTACTGCAGTCTCTTGAAAAACCCTGATGAGGTGGGATGCTTTGCTTGGAGGTGAAAGGAAAAATATTTCACAACAGGAGCCCTTATACCTCAGTTTCCAGTATGGTTCTTTATCCCAAGGTTTAGACAGCAAATCGAGAACCGTTTTTTCTTTCCCATAAGCTCCAAGTAAGTATTGCGTCGGTTCAAGTGCAAACTCTTGAGCTATTTCCATTAAACATTTCTCTTGGACTTTTAATCGTTCCTCCGCCAGTCGATAACCTCCAATACATATAATCATCACCCATGGAGGTAAGCTTTTCCTTAGTGCTTCAAACTCTTCTGGCCATTTCTCAGCCAGAATGAGCGCCAAGTTAAAGTTATTTAACGCTAAGATTTCGTCTGCGACGCTTCCCATAACTCCATACCTCAAAAGTTTGTTCATCGGTTCCACCACGTCTTCACTCCTTTCAAATGGTATGAAATACAGTTTTCGAAGCTTAGGCATTACCTCAACTTTCACCATAGCCCATGTAACAATGCCGAATGTACCGTGAGAACCTGATAACAGTTTAAAATATTTAACGTCTCCTGGACCAAACGGGTTAACCATGTCCGCATTTATCTCCTCTGGAGAACCTGGGCCTGAAGCTGTACCAGTTCTGAATTCGTCACCTGTTCCAAACACGACTTCCATGGTAAGCATCGGGTCTACGTAGTCAAATTGATATTTTGGCATCATAGGCGGCTCTCTTTCCAAGTAACTTGTGACCACTGATTTTGAAGCACGTGGAAGAAAGGGCATGTTAAGTTTTAAACCATATTTTTCTAGTTCCGGAACCAGCTCACCAAAAGTTACACCCGGCTCAATGCGCACGGCTCTATTTCTTGTGTCAATTTTTAAGATTCTCTTCATTTTGCTTAGGTTTATGATTATTCCGCCCTCCCTTGGAACAGTGTCCCCACGGAAATGTGGTGATCCAGAACTCACTGGAACTATTGGGATTTTATATTCATTAGCAATTCTTATTATCTCTTTAACTTCTTCTTTTGTTCGAGGATAAACGATACATAAGGGCTTAACCGGTTTAACGAAACTGTGATCTTTTGCAAACTCATTCAGAGCTTCAACGCTATCTACAACATTTTCAGGGCAAACTATTTCGGCCAGTTTTTTCTTCAAGATTTCATATTCTAAGCTGGACACTTCAACTCCCTCCTAAAAGCTATTTTCAGGTATTACATAGTATTTGGGGTTAGCTACCAAATTAGGATCCAAAGCTTTCTTGATTTTCATCTGCCATATATGGAAATTAGAGTATAACGGACCAAGCCTTTTAACATCGTCATCGTTGAACATAAAGAAGCGAAACATTACGTCAGGAAATCTCTCCTTTAAATTTCTTTCAGTCATCTTGCTTACGTAAGAAACCATGGCTCCCGCGGATTCAGGCACTGTTGTGTCGCCGAAAATAAGGTTTTCAGTCACGGCCATGTGGCCGTATTCTGTTGGGACGATCCAGTAGCTGTCGAAAGTGTCCATAATCAAACCCTTTTCAACAAATTCTTTCCTAATGCTTGGGATACCCATACCCCACTTGACCATCGTGTCTATTGAATCGACACCGCAGGCGGTAGTCGCAAATCCGCTTGTCTTTTGAGCCCTGCAGCTTGATATTCCCAATAATATACTGGTTGTTGGAAGATCCAGTTGTATACACTTTCCAATCTCCCATCCATCATCATAGAACTCCTTAGGAGCCTCTTTACCACCAAACTCAGCAATGATTTGCCTTACAACATTTTCTTGATATCTCAAATCTTCACGACAACACGCCTCTATAAACACAACTATACATCTGGAAGTTTCCCGTTGGAAAAAACCTTGAACGTATGCTTCCCAAGCCTCTTCCATGGTACTACGCCCTTCAATGATTATTGGAAAGTTAAAAAGTTTAAAAACCGCCGTTCCTACCTCAGCCTTACTAATCTCGTATAAAGCTTCACCTAGTTTCCTCAAACTCTCTTCCCATCCCAATTCTTCCACGCCTGGCATCTGGAAAAGCAGAAGCTTGAACTTATCTTCTGGTAGCTTCGTTCTATATGCTATTGCTCCTGTTCTGGGATTCTTCAAAGTTTCAACGTGAAGCTCCCTTGGGCCCCACCATGGATATAATTTTATCGCTACTTTAGTTACTATACCCATACCAGCCCGTGTTAGCAGACCATCTAAGCCTGGACCTGGTCCCGTAGGACAGAACCAGTTATCGCTGGTATGTAGGGAGCCCAACCTTAAAATGTCTCCAGATGGCAAGACCCATTCAACAGCCAATGCGTGCCGGCGACCATCAGAAAAGCGGTTAGCCATATAACCATGCCCCTCAATACCTTTTGGCACAGCTCCCACTAAAGCTGAACCCACAACGCTAGCCGCAGCATACTGCAACCCTTTTTTAAAGCATTCAATTGCAAGGGCAGCACGTGTAACGCCAGGCTCAACGATGGCGTACATATCTTTCTCGTTTATCTCAATTATCCTATCCATTCTTTTGAGATCAAACAGCACCATTCCGGGTTCAAGACACATCGGAGCCATAGTCACAAAACAAGAAAACTTGACGCCATATCGATTACAAAGTTTCACAACGGCTGCAACTTCTTCAGTAGTTTTAGGCATAACAACAAGAGTTGGCCGCTCTGAAGGAAAGGAAGAGCCAGCAACACCTATCTCTTGGTAATAGGCGGCTAATATAGCCGGATCGTCGCTTACATTACCTTCCCCGACGATTTCTTCAATCATACGGTAGAGTAGTTTTGGTGAACTCAACGCAACACACCTCACAACATTTCGAAGCATTTTGAGGTAGTTTACATATAAGTTTTTGCATGGTTTCTGCTGCTCATGAAAAGTAAACCTTGACTGGAAAACTCTTCAGGAACTGTGAACTAGCTGTTTAAATAATAAGTTACACTTCTCATGGTCATGAAGAAGCTAACGGGTTCTTCAAACATAGAAAAATAGGATGAACTCTAAAGCACCTATGACTTGTCCCCCCAAAAATACTTAAGAATATTGGCAACTATTGTAGGTGTTTTATCGCCCGGTTTGAAGTAGTGGATATCAAGCTCCATCACGTCTAAACCCACAAGAAACTTTTTGTCTCCTTTTATAATCTTTCCTATAGTCCTAGCAAGTCTATAAAGTTCGGGTTCACTAAGGCCTCTTTCATGAGGTAAGCACCGTGTCAAGGTTATCGCCGACCCACAACCTATATCGACATCGAGCGAAATATATACAAACTTAGTTGACAATTTTTCTATTACACTTTTGAAAGTTTTTGATTTTACTATTTCATTTGTGACTATATTTACACCTTCATTTTCCAAATTTAGATATGCATTCACATAACTTTGGATGAGAGAGTCTTTTTGTGCTAGCAAGTCTTCAACCGGATAATCTTGAACGCCCACGACCCATAAATTTGTCGGCAATATTGTTCTCTCCTTTATCAGATAGTAAAGGAAAGTCCCCTTGTTGTAAGAGTCTGGTCTTTTAAAGGCTAACGGATCATACAGACTTGTACTTAAATAGAAACTGTCGGGGTAAAAGAGGGGCGAGTTCTTTCTTTTTAAAAAGGTAAAAAGTTTATAGCGTGCGGAAGTCTGAATAGCATCGAAATGAGAGTCTAAGATTATTACAGAAATATTTTCAACACCATATATTTCCGACAAGGCTTTAAGCATTCCTCCAGTCATTGAGTGGTCTATGCCTATCATTAATGGAACAGTATTTTCATCTGTTATTTTTTGAACAAAATCTTTCACAAGGTCAACATATTCTCTGCATCCATTTGCATCTATGAATGCAGAGTAGTTTTCGGTATTAACGAGAACTTCATCATCCAACTCGGGTTTTGGCGACAACCAAGACTCAACAGGCACCTTGCCCAGTTTGATTACTGTATTAGGCTTATATATTTCGCAAATATAAGGCATCATTAAGTCATATGGATCGGAAATTTCCTTAATATAGTCGATTCCACTTTTCAGTAAAGCAAGGTAGTACTGCCTTTCTATGGCACCTATATATTCGTCGGGATCAAATGCAACTCCGAAGACTTTTATTTTCTTATGATTTCTCAACTTAAACACAAAATAATGGGGTGATTGTTAGAGATTAAGTTAGGGCTTAATAAAAGGTAGCATTTGAAGGTCTTCAGGCTTAGCTTTATATACCTTACAAAGGAGGCCTCTGTTCCACCAGTTCCCATACATGGGACATAATGTATCAGAGTCGTCAAGTGTGAGGACGTTAGCATTGGATATGAAAGCCCCACAAAGCCATGGTTCTTCTGGTGGAAGTTCTGGATACCACCAAGATGCTTGAACATTCACCACCTTTGGATGAATGTGAGGCCCAACTTTTGCCTTTTGGAGTATTCGTCCTCTTCTAGTTTCTATCCAAACCCAGTCCCCATCTATGATTCCAAGCTCACGAGCTGTCTCATAATGGATGTCACAAACCGGCCAAGGATGCTGTTCTCGAAAACCTATACCCCATTGTCTGTTTTCTCCGTGAAACATCGGCTGAAATCTTCCACCAGTTGTGAGTATTAGAGGATACTCTTTTGCCACTTCAGGGGTGCTTATTGGACTTTCTGGTGGCTCTATGTATTCGGGTAATGGATCATACCCTAGCTCTTCGATGATACTGCTCCATATTTCAGCTTTTCCGCTTGGTGTTGCGAAACCCCTTGGTTTGCCAGTCTTTGGTTCGATGTAGGCGTAACTGCGATATTCTGTTGGTAAGTACCCCGGTGTGTTTGAGAATAATGCACCTAACTGTGCTCCCTCTTCAAGCGATAGGCCAAACACCTCTTGAAGCTTGGTTTTTTCATATTCTTCTACATCCTTCCAAGGAATATATTCACCAACTCCCAATCTATCAGCAAGATCCTTGAAAAACTCGAAGTCGCTTCGCCTCTCACCAAGAGGTTTAACCGCTCTTTCTCCGACCCAGAGAACATCAAATGTATCTTCAAAGTTGCATGCATATGAGTGTTCAAGCGATTTACAAGCCACGGGTATTACGTAATCTGCAAGAGCAGCTGTGGGAGTCATCCAGTGGTCCAGTACGACTAATAACTCTAAGTTTGGGCTTTTAAGCACTTTATATACCTTTTTAGTGTTGGGGGCCCACATCATGGGGTTCCCGCCCCAAACAATAATAGCTTTCAACGGATATGGTTTCCCTTCCAGCACTGCTCGCACAAATGTTGACCATGGACTTCCAAATGTGTGGCTTGCTTGTGCTTGAGGTACACCCCAAACCCTTTTGTAATGTTCGTTATGCATGTCAAAAGCGAGCCAAGAAGACAGTCTAAATTCGTCATAGCCAAGCTGTTTTTTCTTAACCTCCGGTTTAACAATCTCTTGTAGTTCAAAAATACTTTCTCGGAATGGCCTCCCGTTTATCACAGGTCCAGGTTTATGTCTACCTAAAACTTGTCCTCCATCAACGTCTAGATTCCCCAGCATGAGAATTAGTGTAACAAGCGCAATGTGCCACCTGTTGTCACTTCCAGTTTGGCAGGGAGCTACTCCTTTAGCTATACCTCCAGGCCTATTCTCCCAAAGGAGCTTAGCGGTTTCAACAATTTTTTCTGCAGGGATCCATGTGATCTTTTCAACATACTCCGGAGTGTACTTGTTCACTCGTTCAATGAACATTTGCCATACAGTTTTACATTCAACTTCTCTCCCACTTGACAGTCTTACTTTATAAGTTCCAGTTAGTGTTGGAACAGTGTCTTTAGGGTTATATTCAAAACTTCTAGATTTCCAGACAGCAACTTCGTTGGTTTTCTCGTTCCATACCACAAAATTTTCTTTGGAACCGTTTGCGATGATGTCGCTTTCTCTCAAAAGTTTTCTTAAATCAGTCCTCACAAGGAATGGTGCGTTAGTCCATTCTTTTAAGAACTCTTTATCATACATTTCATTATCAATCAATGTCTTAATCCATGAGAGAACTAAAGCTCCATCGGTTGCAGGTCTTATTTGTAAATGGATATCGCCCTCTCTTACAGTTTCGGTAACTCTAGGATCAACCACCACCAGCTTGAGGTTTCTCCTAAATTGTGTTTTTATTATGTGCCAAGTACGGGGTAATGCCTCAGCGAAATTAAAACCTATAGAAACCAGCAACCTAGTTTTATCAGAAATTAACGGAGTTGTCTCTATACACGCGCCGATCATCATCTGCTCCAGCGCCCAATTGTTATGATGGCAAACTGTACCAGGTGATGTATAGTTCCCAGGATTCCCCCAAGCATTGGAAAACCGCGCTCGCACCAAAAACGCATCTGACCGATAAGTTCCCTCTATGAAACCAAGACATTCAGGTCCATATTTTTCCTTTAGTTCTTTTAGTTTAGCCGCAATCTCATCTAACGCTTGCTCGTAAGATATACGTTGCCATTTGCCCTCCCCTCTTTCACCGACCCGTTTTAATGGATACAAGAGTTGGTTTGGATGATAGAGTAGAGATGCTGGCCAATTTTTAGTTTCAGCGGCTTTTCTTCGACCTAGGCACATGAAACCTCTGCTTAAAGGGTGATCTGGGTTTCCCTCCACTTTAACAAGTTTGCCGGTCTTCCTGTCGATATATGCTATTAAACCGCAATGTTCAAAACATCCGCCCATACCATTGTGACATATGATCCGCCTTACCTCAAAATCTTCACCGCCCAATAGTATTCCCTCACGAAGATTAGTATTTGCATAGTTCTGTGGTTAAAAGCTTTACTATTTTCGCCTTTCAAGATGTTCTAAACTCTAAACCACGAAGTCGTTATTTTGTTTTTGAGGCAAATTCTTCTGAAATCCGCTTGTACATTTCCAGTTCTCTTTGCGAGATGGGTTTAACTTTTTTCAATGCTTCTTCGAAGTGGCGCTTGTGTATTTTCAAGTTTTTAAGACCTTTCTTTGCTTCTTCTGGGTTTTTGTTTTCCATTATGTGTTCTCTTATGGCTAGCATGACTGCCGTGTTGCAAATAGCCGCCAAATCAGCGCCGGTATAGCCCTCCGTTCTTTTGGCAAGGTCATCTATGCTAATGTCTTCGGCTAGGGGTTTTTTCTTGAGGTGAATTTTAAGAATCTCTTTTCTAGCTTCGAGGTCTGGAAGTGGCACATATAAAAGCTTGTCGAATCTTCCAGGTCTTAGAAGCGCTGGGTCAACTATGTCAGGCCTGTTTGTGGCAGCTATAATGACAACGCCTCTTAACTCTTCAAGCCCGTCCATTTCGGTTAGCAGTTGACTTATAACGCGTTCAGTTACGTGGGAGTCGCCGTATCCTCCGCCCCTTACGGGTGCTATGGAGTCGATTTCGTCAAAGAATATTATGCTGGGCGCAGCTTGTTTGGCTTTTCTGAATATTTCTCTTACAGCTCTTTCAGACTCGCCAACCCACTTTGACAGTAGTTCTGGACCTTTTACGCTTATGAAGTTGGCCTCGCTTTCGTTGGCTACAGCCTTCGCCAGCAATGTTTTACCAGTTCCGGGTGGTCCGTAGAGAAGTATTCCTTTGGGTGGTTTGGCGTCTAAATGTTCAAAGACTTCTGGATATTTCAGCGGCCACTCCACCGCCTCTTGAAGTTCAAGTTTAACGTCCGCTAAGCCGCCAATGTCTTCCCATTTGACTGTAGGCACTTCAACGAGGACTTCCCTCATGGCTGAGGGCTCCACATCCTTCAAGGCTTCCATAAAGTCGTTCATTGTAACCGTTATCTTGTTTAGTATCTCAGCTGGAATCGTCTCCTTTTCAAAGTCTATTTGGGGCAGTATCCTGCGCAGTGCCCGCATAGCAGCCTCCTTGCATAAAGCTTCAAGATCAGCGCCCACAAATCCATGAGTAACGCTTGCTATCTTCTCTAAGTCCACGTCTTCAGCCAGAGGCATGCCACGCGTGTGAATCTGCAGTATTTCGAGGCGACCCTGTTTGTTCGGAACGCCGATCTCGATTTCACGGTCAAATCTTCCAGGCCTTCGAAGGGCAGGGTCTATGGCGTTCGGTCTGTTTGTAGCGCCTATTACAACTACTCTGCCGCGGGGTTTCAAACCATCCATTAAAGCCAAAAGTTGCGATACAACTCTTTTCTCCACTTCGCCTGTAACTTCTTCCCTTTTTGGTGCAATGGCGTCTATTTCGTCAATGAATATTATGCTGGGCGCATTTTCCTCGGCTTGTCTAAAGATTTCTCTTAGGCGTTCCTCGCTTTCGCCGTAAAACTTGCTCATTATTTCGGGGCCGCTTATACTGAAGAAAGCTGCATTAGTTTCGTTCGCCACAGCTTTAGCCAGCAAAGTCTTACCAGTTCCCGGCGGCCCGTACAGAAGAACCCCTTTGGGAGCGTCAACACCAAGCCTTTCGAAAAGCTCCGGATATTTCAGTGGGAGTTCCACCATCTCCCTGATCTTTCGAATTTCCTCTTGGAGCCCGCCAATGTCTTCATATGTTACTCGTGGAACTTCCCGCACCGCTGCGGCTGGTTTTTCACCAATGACTATTTGCGTATCAGCCGTTATTATTACAGCAGGAGTTGGAGGCTGAACGCTTGTAACCATCAAGTCCACTTTTCTACCCATGATTCCAACAGGAATGTAATCTCCCCTCGTGACGACGCGTCCCTCCAAAAGCTGGGCTAAATAATCTTCAGCGCCCTCTATTCGCAAAGGTTCTGTTGGTGTAAGCGTTATTTTTGCAGCTTTTTTGGCTTCAACCTTCCGCACAGTAACTTTTTCGTCTATGCTCACGCCCGCATTATTCCGTGTGTAACCGTCTATACGAATAATCCCCTTACCAGCATCTTCGCTGTAACCGGGCCAGCAAATAGCCACGGTCTTACGTTTACCAGAAATTTCAACAACATCTCCTGGAGTTAAACCTAACTTTTCCATAACTTCATGGTCAAGTCTAGCTATTCCTCTACCAACATCACGACTGCGAGCCTCGGCAACCCGCAAGCTGACAACGGCAGAACTCGACATGCATAAACCCCAGCAGAAATACTTAGTAACAAAAAGCCATATAAAAACATAGCAGGCAAAAAGCTTATCAACTCACAAAAAGAGTTTGTTGGCAAACATTATTATAGTACTATGAACAAGTTAATTGCGAGTTGTGAGGTTTGGAATTCTGTAAAGTAAAAGAGGTTGAATTTGAAGATATTGATTCGCTAATATATCTTTGCATTCCACCAGAAAGCAGAAATAGCCTGTCTCTTGTTGAAGTGGCAAACGCCAAGAAAAAATGGGTTAAGAAAAATCTTGAAATTTTTGGTGAAGTGGCGAAAATTGCTTGCGTAAACGAAGCCCCAGCAGGTTTAATCCAGTACCAGCCAAAACTCGAGGAAAAACTTCTAGAAATAACATGTATATTTGTTCCAGATTGGCGAAACCAGCAGCGAGGCGTTGGAAAAGTCCTCTTGAACGCTTTGATTAGGGACGCGGAGAAACCCAAGCCATATTTTGACAATGCACCGCCTTTAGCTTTGGTTACATGGGCTTTCAGCGAGCCTGGATATTACCCCCAAACTTGTTCTATCTAAAGATGGGATTCAGAAAGGCCATGGAAAACAACTCATTCCTGCTGTACTACCCGTTGAAAGAGGGATACATACACAAGCCAAAAGCTGGTGAATTTAACCCCAACCGGAAGATAGAGGCAAAGCGCTTATATTCTACGATCCTTCATGCCCATTTTGAATATACTTCATTGGACAAGTGAAAGCAGCTATAAGTGAAGCAGCACCAGATTTGCCCATACGAGCGATAAACATGTTTGAAGAATATGATGAGGTGAAAAAGCGGGGACAAGTACCGTTATGCGCGGTCAATGGAAGACCTATAACTACCTTCTTTTTGGACAAAGAAAATTTCCAAGAGGAAGTTAGAAAGGCTCTTTCTAGAGCCTAATTAGATCGGATTATATCAGCGAAGGCTTATACAACTTCAAATAGTCCGTAGTGGACGGAAAAATAGCCTTAACTCTGTCAAGACGTTTTCTGGTGCTTATGCCGTGCTCTAACATGGTGAAGACGCGGGGTGTGCTGAACTTCTCCACTTTGCCGTCTTCCCTTCTCCTTACAACTTTAATACAGTCATCCACCATACAGTTTAACACACACGCACCGCAGTGTATACAAAGTTCTTCTATGATTCCAACTTCGCCGCTGCTTTTCCAGAAAAGAGCGTTTGTTGGACAAGCCTTGATGCAAAGCTTGCATTCCACACCCTTGCATATGCGCTTGTCTATGGTGATTTTCCCGTCGACGAAAAATTCCTTGACTCCTAGAGGGGCTAGAAGTTCTTCTCGACGTCTACGTTTTTCCTTCTCGCTTGTTTCGACAAGCAAGCTGAAAATATCTGAAGACATAGAGCTAAGCTTTGCCTCTTTTTTCATTCAATTCATCTTGCAAGCTATTCTAGAGAGTGTATTTACCTCAAGGTTAATTAACTATTCTCAGCGATATTGGCAATTCCGCTTGAATCAAGCATGGTGGAGGTGGGCAAGTCCTTTTATTCAATCCTTCACTAACTGTTGGCGTAATTCATGAATGGCGACCAGAAAAATTATAATTGACGGAAAACTTTTTCCTAACTTTGTGGTTGGTGATAAAAATGTGTGAGTTTAAAGTAATCTTGGATGGAAAAGAAGTTTGGAATGATGTGGTATATGCGAAGACGGAAGATGGCAAAGTAATAGCTAAGGATGTGGCTGGCCAATTAAAAGAGTTTAAAAACTGTAAAATCGTGGAAGTGGATGTGAACGCGACGAAACTTGTCTTAGCTGGTTCCTAAACTGAAAAAGTGACGAGAAAGCCTAAGGCTAAGCCTAAAAAGATTGGGATTGGAAGCCCGGGGAAAATCCCAGCTCGTTCTAGCATTTTGAAAGCTAAAAGACAACCTAGCAGAACCCCGACAAAGGAGGCTAGGCAGGGCAAAATTCCGAAATACAGTAGCATATGACTAACTAGCATGGAGTAGAAGGTTAAATCACCTAAACCCATTTGGATATCCTTGAAGGAAAAGCTTAAACCTCGAAGTTTCTCAAGCCCTACATGGGCTATTTTCCCAACTGGCCCGCGATAAACTGCAAAGGCGTCATAAACGGCCAAAAAGCAGAGGATAAATATGGCGCTTAAGGTTTGGACGCATGCCCCCAACAACGTTCCCAAGGCGCTTCCTAGCAATAGGACAACAAAATCACCCATCTTACTTTGGGTTCTCAAAACCGCGTAGCTTGCTAGAAAAGTTGTTAGCATGGAAAACGTGACAAGAGCCCAAATTGGGTATGAAGCAAAAAGCAGTGAAGCCGCGTAGAAATACACCATTGAAAGGATAAAAATGGCTAAAACTAAGGCGAAACCAGTAATTAGATTAATAAGCTTATAGCTTCGCTTTTTTAAAAGAAAAAACAAAATTAAGGCACCCAAGCTGACTAAAATTACAAAATATAACGCGTTGCCCACGGGCCCCACCGGGTTTTCTTCTTGAAAAGGTGTTACGTTGAAAAGCTCAATTCCAGATGCCATAAGAAGATAGGCGCATCCCACGCTGGAAAGTAAGCTTACAATAATTGGAATTAAGTAAATGAGTTCAGTTTTGAAGTTTTTGCTCAAAGTTTCTCCCGTTAAGCCTCATTGATACTGGTCTGAACCTTCGAATGGCATATGTTGCAGAATAAGCTTTTCTTTCTATCCGTTTCGAATATGGAGTTGGAAAAATACATAATACAGAATGGGTTGGGGCAGTGTTGCAGGCCTAAAGTGTGGCCAAGTTCATGAACCGCTTCCTTAGCGGCTCTTTCAACGAAGACTTCAAAGTCTGAAGGCTTGCCATAAAACTCTGGCCTAAGCCTCCACAAAGATATAAGGGCTGCTTTTCCCGGACATTCGGCTTCCCCAAACACAAAGTTTAACCCGGGAACATAAATGTCAACGTCGACAACGCCTAAGACACGGTTAAATGCCTTTGTTTTATACGCGTAATTTCTTACTAATTCAAGAATTATGTCTGAGCGATGCTGTCCTCTAGAACTGTTGAAGGCTTGAGGGGGCAGAGTCAAAGCATCGGAAACAAGCTGACATTCTGACTTTGGAAAACTCATATTCAAGTTTTCTAGCAATCGCTTCAAAACGTCAAGGGAAACTTTTCCAACCCTTAGAACACCGATTTTCATCAATGAACACTAAACCTCAAAGGTGTCTCCCGGTTTGGGTGCTAAAGCCTCTAACCCAGCCTCTTTTTCAGCCCATTTCGCTAAAAGCTCACAGTTTCCCTCAGCGCCATGAATCACGTAAACCTTTGCTTTACCGTTTATCCTGCGGATGGCCTCTTTAAGCTCTTTCGCGCCACAATGGGATGAGAAATCAAAATGCTTAACGGTTGCCTTAACCTTTCTAGGTTTGCCATCGATAACGCAGACACCCTTCTCTAGAAGTTCTCTACCCGGTGTTCCGGGAATCTGATAACTAACCAGAAAGATGGCGTTTTGCGGTTTTTTCCCAATTTTAGAAACATAAAAGGCTGCTGGACCACCCTTAAGCATTCCAGCGGGCGATATTATCACGCATGGGATTTTGGTTGCTTTTCTACGATCTTTCCAACCTTCCACCCAATTGACTGAATGAATCGCGTCCATAAACAGTTTTGGATCTCTTAAAAAACGTGAATAGTTCATCATCAACCGGCTTGCTTCACGCGCCATTCCATCAAAATAAACCGGGTGCTCAAAATGGTGGGCGGTGAGGATACAAGCAATTTCTTGTGACCTTCCAATGCTGAAAGCTGGGACAAGAACTGTGCCGCCCTTTTCCACAATTTCTGTTGCTTCCTCAACAAAGCGTTTCTCAAGCTCCAGACGGTCAGGGTGGTCTTCGTTGGCGTAGGTGCTTTCAATTATGACAGCATCTAAGTCTCCGTAATCCATTTTAGCACCTTCCAATAGCCTTGTATCTATGAGATTAAAGTCACCAGTGTATAGTAGCCTTCTGCCCTCCGCCTCCACAAGTACCTGAACACTTCCTGGAATATGTCCGGCGTTACGGAACTCGAAGGTCAAATCACCCATGGTTTCTCTAACACCGAAATCTAGATGTTTCACGTTTCTCATCATAGCCCGCAGTTCCAGATACTCGTATGGAAGATAATAGCTCGAAAGGTGGATGAAATCCGCGATTAGCAGTTGGCTTAGCTCTGCTGTAAGCCTGTTCGTGTAAACGGGTTTCCTTCCATGAATAAAAAATATAGGGATTGCGCCGGAATGGTCTAGGTGGCTGTGTCCCAAAATTATAGCGTCAACATCTTTTGGAGGAACATGAATCGGAAAGCCCGGTTCATGATTAAGCATCACACCGTAGTCTAATAGAACTTGCGTTTTTGCAGTTTTCACAGCAATGGCTGCCCTACCAACCTCGCGGGTTGCGCCCAGAAACCTTATCTGCAACGAACCCATTTCTATTCAACCGTCTAACGCAGTAAACATTCACACTGCTATTTTAAAAATATTTAGTATTTTGTTTTGTTTGGTAGTAGTTAATCGGTTTGATTGCTCTGTAAAAAATTTTATCCTAGAACCACTTTCAGACTGTGTGTTGCGTACTTAAGTTAATTAGATTAGAAGAGGTAAGGCTTCTCTCAAGTGTGGAAATAAATTTTAAGTAATGTATCACCACTTTAAGAGGGGTTAAAATTAATTAACGAGGCGAGTCTCTGAAAGGAGAATAAACGCTGCATCATTGAGGAGCAAGAATTAAAGGCATTGATGTTAAAGTTAAGCGGGGAAAGTTATGGTTCCGCCTTTGAAAGGTATACGTATCCTAGACTTATCCCGTATTTTAACAGGGCCCTTCTGCTCTATGATCCTCGCTGATTTAGGTGCTGAAGTAATTAAGGTGGAGATGCCTAGAAGCGGTGATGATGCTAGACTCTGGGGACCACCTTTTATTAGGGGTGAAAGCGCGTATTTCCTATGTTTAAATCGTAATAAAAAAAGCATCACTTTAAACCTAAAGAGTGAAAAAGGTAAGGCGATAATATACAAATTAGTAAAGGAGTGTGATGTTCTTCTAGAGAACTTTAAACCTGGCGTAACCAAAAGGCTCGGAGTGGATTATGAAACAATAAGTAAGATTAATCCCCGCATAATTTACTGTTCAATAACAGGTTTCGGTCAAACTGGCCCGTATCGAGATTATCCTGCATATGATATAGTCATTGAGGGCATGGGCGGCTTAATGGGCATTACCAGCGAACCAGATCGACCTCCAAGGGAAGTAGGCATAGCTATAGCAGATATCGGAGCTGGAATGTACGCCGCTATTGCGATTCTCGCTGCTTTGATTGCTCGTGAAAAAACTGGGAAGGGCCAATGGATTGATGTGTCACTACTCGACTCTACAGTTTCATTGATGACGCATATGGCAGCAAACTACTTTGCTACGGGCATAGTCCCCAAAAGAGATGGGTCCACTCATCCAAACATCGCACCATACCAATGCTTTAAGGCTCGTGATGGAAAATACTTGACTGTTGCTGTTGGAAATGACAGAATTTGGAGAAACTTTTGTGAAGCGCTAGGGCTAGCAGATTTGGCGGAAAACCCAAAATTTTCCACGAACCCGAAACGAGTTAAAAATAGAGATGAGCTGATTCCTACATTGGAAAAAATTTTCCTAAATAAGACTCGCGATGAGTGGATAGATATATTACTTAAAAAAGGAGTGCCGTGTGGTCCAGTGTATGCAATAGATGAAGGATTCCGCGACCCCCAAGATCTACACAGAAAAATGTTGGTTGAAATAGAACACCCAAAAGCAGGAACAATAAAGCAGATTGGAATACCTATGAAATTTTCTGAAACTCCCGGAGAGATTAGGACTGCGCCGCCCCTGTTAGGTCAGCATACAGATGAAATCTTAAAAAATCTCTTGGGATACTCCGAAGAAGAAATAAACCAGCTGAGAAAAGAGGGAGTTATTTAGAGAAACCACTAACATTCACTTTCCGGCATGCGCCACTTTTACAAGCCCTTGTTTAATGGCTTTTAAGATTTCATCTAAGTCTGTGGAAGCTTGGATTTCAGTGTAGACTGTCCAGAGTTCATCTGTTTTGTGGGCGTCGCTTCCGGCTACGCCCGGCAGACCCATTGTTTTGGCGAGTTCTTCCGCTAACATGTTAAGCTGGCGAGAGCAGCCGCCGTTTAAAACTTCAATGGCGTCTATGGGGTATTTCTTTGCGGAATCGCCTAAACCATAAATCCTGTAAGGATGCGCTGCAATTACTAGGCCATCTCTGCTTCGGGCAAAATCAATCACATTTTCCACCGTCCAAGGTTGTGGCGGCACTTCCGTCACGCCTAAAATGATTATGTCGCCTTCGACGGTGCTTACTTCGACGCCTGGAATAATTAGCAAATCTTGGTAGGTGGAGGCCAACTCTTGCACTTTAAAATAGCCTCTTACAGTGTTGTGGTCTGTTACTGCCACCACATTGAGGTATGGGTGAGCTAAAAGAAGGTTTACTAACACTTTCGGCTGGATGGAAGAATCTGGAGAGAAAGTTGTGTGAACATGTAAGTCTGCCCTAATCAAGATGTTTCACATCCAACATTTCCTTTCAGAAAATTGGCGATGGGTTCAACCCAATTTTCGCTAACATCAAAATGCTTGAAGACTGTTCCCTTTTCTAAGCAAACTTTTCTGCAAGCCTCCAGAACCTTTTCACCCCAAACTTCAGAGTCGTTAATAAACACCACGGCTTTGTAGTTTATTCCGCTTAGGTAGTTTGCCGCTTGAACCGCAACATATTCCACGGTTTCCACGTCGAGTGGAAGCGCAGTCTCATGCTGGGAAAGCGGATAAACTTCATCAAGTTCTACTGGAACAACACCGAAAGGCGCCTCATAAAAGCAAACATAAACCTTGGCCAGGCCTTCTTCTCCTAAAACGCTGCGAAGGACTTTAGCTAACTTTTTGTAAAGTCCAGACCTATGAAAAGGCTTCGTCCGCGTTTGAGGCATTAAAACCAGAACTTCAGCCCTTTCAGAAGCCGTAAACCGTTCAGAAAGCCTAGCCCTGTGGCGCACGACCTCCGGACGGGACAAGCCAACAGAGCTGAAAAAGAATATTCCGCTGGGCTTGACTGTTGGACTATGCTTTTCAATGAAATTTTCATATTTTTTCAGTTTTTTCAAAGCTTGCAGAAGCGTAGGATGCCCGTGGGCTCTAAGCTCCAGATGCTCCCAGAGGCGGCCCTCCCTTATCGCTTGTTTTATCCGCCTAATCTCTGAAAGACACGCGTAAAGATTATGCTCAGCGAGAAAAGCCTGTCTTTCACTTGGAGACATCCTGGCAACATCTTTTGGCGTTCTCTTTGAACACCTTGGACATGTACATGGGAAATATTCAAGCTCTTGAAGCCTAGCTGTTCCAGTCTCCGTCAAGTAGCGGCCTTCCTTGGCGTATATAGCGTAGGCCGCTGAATCGAAAAGGTCGCAGCCCAACGCAACAGCCAACGCAAACATGAACGGGTGTCCAGCCCCGAAAAGGTGCAGAGGCCTCTCAACCGGCAAGTTCATCTTGGCAGTTAAAATCATGTCGACCAAAACATCAAATCGATAGTTTTCCATAACTTCAGTGGGACTGCCAAGCGCGTGGACATGAAATGGAAGAGCACCCATTTCAGAGGCTGACCTTGCCACGAGATCTAGATAGCGTCCACCTTGAACAGGCCCAACCCATAGAATGTCGTCCCTAGTTTTGATTTTGAATAGTGCACGTGCCCTTTTCAATGTTTCCTCCACTGTTTGTTCTGCATGTTTTCTTGTGGCCTTCCATCCAGTCGGCCAATCCAGTATGGTGGCTATGTCCGTGCCTATTCGCTCTTGATAGGCCACAATCTCTTCTGGAGTTGTTTCCACATCACCGTAAACCAGTATTTGGTAGGCGCCTGAATCAGTCATCACAACACCGTTAAAGCTAAGAAAATCGTGTAAGCCTTTTTCCACCGGTTCGTCTTTGAAACGTTTCTTTAGAATGTAGGCGTTTGTTATGAGAGCTTCAAAACCAAATTCTTCGCGTAGCTTTCTGGGAGAAACCGGCTGCACTGTTGGGTTTATGACTGGAAAAAGAAGCGGAGTCTCCACCGTACCACTTTTTGTTCGCAGCTTCCCAATTCTCGCCAGTAAATCTTTTTCTTTTACTTCGAAGCTCATCGCCAGATCTAGTCAAAATCAGTCAAACCGACTTATAAAAGGTGAAGCTGCAAGCTTAATTACCACAAACCCTTCTTCTATAAAGGGTGAAGGGAAACAGCATGCCACTAACTATTCAAATCGAGGAAAAGCCGAACCTCAACAATCCGGTGCTTATTGAGGGGCTTCCGGGAATAGGCTTCGTAGCGAATATTGTAGCTTTACATTTAATCCACGAGTTGAAAGCAAAACGCTTTGCAAGAATATTCTCCGCCTCCTTCCAAGACTTGGCGGTAACAGCCGAAACCGGAGAACCCCGTTCTCCAATAAACGAGCTTTATTACTACAAAAGTATTGGTGAAGGCCGAGACTTAATTATATGGTATGGAAACACTCAAGCCCTAACAACCGTTGGGCAATATGAACTATGCGGACGCATACTAGACATCGCCGAGGAGTTGGGATGCCGCTTCCTAATAACTGTAGGCGGCTTCAAGCAGGAGGAAATTAAAGAACCTCCGGAAATATACTGCGCAGCCTCAGACGTGGAAACTCTAAAAGAAGCGCTAAATCTGGGCACAAAAATAATGGTTGGAAACATTTTCGGCGTGGCAGGCATCCTAATAGGCCTCGGAGCCCTTAGAGGTTTTAGAGGTTTTTCGCTTCTGGTGGAAACTTTGGGCACTTATCCGGATGCGAATGCTGCACGTTATGCCCTTTCAGCTCTAAACAAGTACTTAGGCCTAAAAGTTGATTTGACAAGGCTGGACTTGGCAGCTGAGAAAACCGCGAAGATTTTGGAATCTTTCGGCTGGGTTAGAACGGTTAAAGAGCAGGAAAAGAAAAAGGAAGAATTCCGCTGGTTTGTCTAGCCTTTGGTCTCGCTTACAAACTGTTCGTAGACTTTCTGCACCCTCTCCGCAGCCGGGCCGGAGCCTTCAACAACGCCTTTTTCAGTTACCTTAATTTTATCCATAACCCAAATGAAACCTTTGTCCTCGTAAAGCTTAACCATGGTTGGGAAAACCCTTTCTAGACGTTCTGCCAAGGCCTTCAAATCAAAAGGCTTTTCAACGCTTAAAATTTGGGCGACAACGTTTCCGTTCAAGAACACTCTATGGAGTTTTTTGCCTTCCTCGTCTTTCGCGTCTGCTAAGCATAGGCTCAAGTTGTCCGGGTTTATGCCCACTAATGTTCCATTGTATGTTTTGCCGGTTGTCGTTACAACAATTACACTCCTATCTACAAGGGCTGAAACTTCGGTGAAGTATCTTCTCTGAGCTACTGACAAAGCTTATCCTCCTCTAACTTAAAAGTACACTCCACACATATTTTAGGATTTAAACTACACAAGGGTTATTAGCGTTGTAAAGGATAAACCTATTTCCGTGGCGAGACAATGGCCCATGTTGACAGAGAGCGAGAGGCTCTTTATGCTAGGCTGCGCTCCATCGAATCCGACTTGTCCAGTGCTTCTGCAGCCATAAGTGATGTGGAGGGCAAACTGGCCTACATTGACGCTGCCATGGCTTCTTTGCCAAGCAGACTTACAGCGGTTCGAGGTCGCGGCTACGCTGCCATGGGACACCTCGAAAAAAGCATAGATCTCTTAACCAAAAAATGGATGGAGGCTTCACCTACAATCAGGCAAGCCTTCTACAACAACATTCAACCTTTAACAGTTCAGATTCGCATGCTCCAATCTGATGCCAACCAATTAAGGAGTGAAATAAATCGCGGAAGCACAGTCCTCTGTTGGGGCTTAGCAAGCCGTCTTTCAGTGGAAGCTTCCACGTTGAAGGCGCGGGTTACTGCTGAAACTGCCCGAGTGAATGCTTCCCTCGGCGAGTTTCTCGGGAGCATAAACGCCATAGACAGAGACTTAAAAATTGCAGAGAAAACCATGGAACTGTTTTCCTTCGCCTCGTTTCCACTTAAACCCGAAGAGAGCCCGGTTCTAGCCATTGAAGGAAAAATCATGGTAAAAGATAAGTGTGAAGGCACCTTGTACTTTACAAATCAACGGTTCATTTTTGAAGGGAAAAGGGAAGTAGTGCTTGAAAAAAAGCTGTTCATAGCCACTAAAAAGAAGACTGAACGTACCGTCCTAATTGAGCAGCCCATAGGCGCCTTGAAAGAAATTTCAAAGGGAAGAGTAGGGCTGATTGCTTGGACAGGTATATACATAAGTTTCAAGCCGGGGGTTCGAATGGAGGAAACATCCTTCGACGTTAGAGACTGGGAAGCTGATATAATAACCAGATTTTTCCAATATATCATTGGCGGGGAGGCAGACAGAGACATAGCAACAATAAGAGGCGTAACGCTGAAAGAGGCGCCAACAATACGGGTTGTTCGCTGCCCCCACTGTGGAGCACCGTACACGAAAGAAATCTACAAGGGACAAACATCTGTACAATGCGAATACTGTGGAACATCAATAATAATCAGCTAGCTAAGCCTTCTTTCTTCCAGTTCTTGTTTAAGGAATAAGGCCGTGTTTGGCGGCACGTCACGGTAAACAACAACGTTTGGGCCTATCCAACAGTTGTTTCCAACTTTTACGCCTGGCATGAAGAGCACATTTATTCCTGTTTTAACATTATCGCCCAAAATTGCGCCAAGCTTTGTTCTACCGCTGTCTACAAGCTTGTCTTTAACCATCATTTTAACTGTTCCGGCGTCAAGACGGTAGTTGGCGGTTATGGTTCCAGCGCCGAAATTGCAGTTTTCGCCTACTATGCTGTCGCCCACATAGGATAAGTGGCCAATGTGCACTCCGTCCATGATTATGCTGTTCTTTATTTCACATGCGTTTCCGATGCGCACTTTCCGGCCTATGCTTGTGTATGGACGTATGTAACAGTTAGGACCTATATCGCTATATTCACCTATATAGGCAGGCCCCTCAATGTAGGCCCCGGAGCGGATATGTGCGGTTTCAGCCACCGTTACGGGACCTAACACGTGGGCACCTGTTTCTACGTGTCCAAGTATCTCATGTTCCATACGGCTTAGCATCCAACGGTTGGCCTCAAGTAAGTCCCATGGCCTACCTATGTCAAACCAATCGCTTCGGGAAATTTCAACGGCGAAAACGGGTTTTTTCTCCGCAAGCAGAAGCCCTATTGCATCGGTGATTTCCCACTCCCCCCTCGAAGAAACCGTTATCTTTTTGGCCTTTTCAAAAATCTCAGTAGAGAACACGTACAGTCCCGCGTTAGCCATTTTTGAGGAAACCTCTCCACAGGACGGCTTTTCCACAATACGTTTTACGACGCCGTCCCCTTCAAGTTCCACGATGCCATAGTCCTCTGTCTTTTCGACAGGCAAAACCGTCAATGTAGCAACAGGTTTCTTGGCGCCATGCGCTGTGATAGCTTTTTGAAGAGCCTCAGCCGTGAAAAGCAAGTCACCATAAACTAGTACGAAGTCTTCTTGCAGAAATGGTTCAACAACGCTTACAGCGTTCCCAGTTCCAAGAACACGTGGCTGCTCCACATATTCTATTTTCAGTCCAAACTTTTCGCCGGAACCGAAGTAACTGCGGATCGTGTCAGCCATGTAATTGACCACTATGATCACATGGGTTACACCGCAGGTTTTAATGGCTTCTAAACAATGCTGGAGGACTGGTTTTCCGCCAACACTCAGCATGGGTTTTGGACGCGTAAAAGTTAATGGCCGAAGACGTATTCCTTCACCAGCAGCTAAAACTACAGCCTTCATTTACTAAAACTCTCCATAACTTCCACTATAAGGCTTGTAGTCTCCTCCATTATTTCTCTGGTAACTTTTAAAGATTCACCCTCGACTGTTAAACGTATAAGAGGCTCGGTGCCGGAGGCTCTAACTAAAACCCAGCCATCTTCAAGGGCTAAGCGAACTCCGTCAACCGTCGAAATACTTTTGTATTTTGGAAAATGGGCTTTCAGAAGGTTTTCCGCTCTTTCGACAACAGCATATTTTATACTATTTGGACATGGAATGTTTTTCCTCAAGACTGGATAGGTTGGGATCTCAGAGACAAAATCTGAGAGGCTTTTGTCTTCCTCCTCTAAAGCCTTCAATAGAAGCGTCGAAGAAAGTATTCCGTCTGGACAGTAATGATGCTGAGGGTGTATCCACGCCCCGCAAGGCTCCCCGCCAAAAACAGCATCAAACTTTTTCACAGCTTGGGCAACATACACGTCTCCAACCTTTGTTCTGATGACTTCTCCGCCTAAAGCCTCCACGGCTTTTTCAACACACATGGAAGCTTCAACATTTGTAACTATGATCCTTTGCTTTTTAAGCGTGTTTTTTACGACATGCGCTGCGTAAGCGGCTAAAACCTTGTCGAAATCTACAAAGGCGCCTTTGTCGTCGATGAAGGCTGCTCTGTCACCATCGCCGTCGTATGCCACCCCAACGTCTGCGCCAAGCTCTTTCACAATTTTAGCTAGGGCTTGAAGAGACTCCGCATTCGGCTCTGGGCTTCTTCCAGTAAAAAATCCATCGGGCTGGGCATTCACTGTTGTAAGCCTACAGCCTAAACGCTTAAAGACTGCCGGTGCTATTTGGTATGTTGCGCCGCCTCCAGGATCGACGACAACACGCCACTCACGGTTAAGCTTCACATTTTCGCATATCATGTCAATGTATAGGCAGCTTTCATTCATGGGAGAAGGTTCGCTTAGTTCATGCCAATCTGCTAGGCAGAAAGCTTCATGTTCGAGTATTTGCTCTATTTCTTCTTGGCTTCTTTCATCGTAAGCCATGCCATTCTCGTCAAAAATTTTTATTCCGTTATATTGTGGCGGATTATGCGAGGCTGTAATCATTATGCCAACATAAGCATTCAACTTTTTCGCCAGATATGCCAAGACTGGAGTTGGCAAAACATCGAAGCAGCAAACTTTCGCGCCGCAAGCCAGCAAACCAGCAACGAGGGCATTTTCAAGCATTAAACCGGAAGTTCTGGTATCCTTTGCAACGAAAACTCTTCTACCTCTACTGAGGGTGCCAACGGCCAGCCCTACCTTAACCGCCAAAACTGGAGTTAGATCCACATTAACCAAACCCCTTAATCCCGAACTCCCGAACAGCCTCATATCTATCCCCAGCACTCGCTGAAGGCATTCACAATTATTGGAAAATGCACTTAAATACTTGAGCCTTAATTTCAAATTTTGGCTGAAAGTTTGTCAAGAGTTATGGTCTTCGCAACTATAGGCTCAGTTATTTTAATCGCCCTTTTTACAACATTTCTCGCTGAGCTCTGGCCAGACCATGTTCCATATATACTCCCCATTTTTGTTGCGCTTTTTTGGTTTGTAGTTCTGGCTTCAAACAAAAAGCTTAGGGACGGTTGCCGTACAGTTATAGAAAGATATTCAGCAGACTTTGTGGAAGAAAATTTTTATGGTTTGGGTTAATATCCAACTTTACCATGCTTGCAGTTTCGCTTACTCTTATTTCTGTATCAGTCCAAAATCCTCAAATTCTGTATATTCCACAATTGGCGATCATATCGATTATAATATATTTTGTTACAGCCGTTATCGTGATTTACGGCTTAATTAAAACTTATGGAAAATGGGGGCTTATAATCATTCTATTAGCTATTATAGCGGCCATTTTGCGTTTCTTAATACGATGACGAAAGGAGGGAGAGCTAGACGACCCATGTGCTTAAGCCTCCCCTCTTCAACTTGCAAAATGGGCCGGGCCGGATTTGAACCGGCGACCTTCGCCGCGTGAGGGCGACGTCCTAACCAGCTAGACTACCGGCCCAGTTTGAAGCGGAAATTATTAATCCAGAATTAATATTTCTACTTCATAAAACTTTTTCAAAAACATTTAGAGATAGACGCAGGGGTTGTACGTTGGACAAGATAAGCAAAAATGAACATTTAAAATGCTGGAGCAAAATGGATTCTTTTATGCTGGTTTTATGCTTCACAGTGTTCGCTATAATAGGATACTTTGCTGCAAAGCTGATCTTACGATGAAAATTAGCTTTGCAGTTTAGCTCTCTTTAACCACGACATTCTTAACTCGTTTAATCCATGGAATTAAGAAGCAGTTCTCCTCAAACCATTCTAGAATTTCTCTTTGAACTTTGTTCATATCCTCTGAGACGCTTTCATCGACCAACTCGACAGTTACCACGGCTAACATGCGCCCCATTTCTTAACCACCTCTTTTCTGCGGAACACCATACACCAACATTTAAAGGATACTTCAGTGGCTGACCTATCTTAAACACGGATTCAGAATATGATATACGACACACATTTATTTAAACCAAGCTTAAACTCATTCATAATATCATACAATGCTATTGCTCGCATACCAAACTTGTAACGAAACGTTAAAAAATCTCCAGTGATATTCCAAAAAATAGCCGAGGCAGCTCATTCTCAAAAGAGTATGGAGATTTCTCCCGCGCATCTCCATTTTCTCTGTTTTTATCTTATCTAATCTAATCTAATATAAAATCAAAATTTTGGTCTACTTAGCTAACGGTACGATCGCTGCGGAACAAGATCTCAGAAAATGAGTTTAAATTCTATCGATCATAAGCTTTCCTGTTGTTTATGTGGATCTTTCCGTTTACAAATTTTCCCCTATGATTTTGCTCAAAATTTGATGTCTCAAATTACTAGAGCTTATGCAAAAGATTTAGGTAAAATTGAAAAGGCATCAATAGTTATAGGTAACCTCTTGAAAACTTTGACGAAATTGAAGAAGCTACGTTTAACTTTTGAGCCGTCAATAGACGAGAAGGGCGAGTTTTCACGGCAGATCCGCCCTGAGTTAGCGGAAACTGAAGATTACAGAGGAGTTTTTCTATTAGCTTTTGACTACGCAAATGAAGTCTCGAGGAAAAGCGGTAAGCGTATTGTAGTGATTATCGATGAATTTCCAAATCTGATTGAGTTTAAACGTTATTCTAAGCTTGAAGCTATAATTGAACTTTTTAGAGGCGTGGTTGAAAGCAGGGAAAATGTAGAGCATGTTGTAAGCGGTTCTAGAGTTCACTTCATGCTAAATATCTTGGGAAAAGGAGAAAGCCCACTATTTGGACACTTTGTAATTATGGAAGTTGGTCCACTTTCTAAGGAATATGCACTCGAGCTTTTCATGAAAAGCGCCAAGTGCAGTTTAGATGAGGCTGAGTGCACATGGAAAATCGACGGAGGCCACCCTTACTATCTCATAATGCTTGCTGAGAGCCACAAACCTGGCGAAAGTTACGAGGAAACATATAAAAGAATTTTAACAAGTCCAACTGGCGCCCTCAACTTATATGTTAATTACTTGTTGAAAGAAGATTTAGGATCCTCCACAAAAGAGGCAAGACTCCGCAAAATACTACAAGCGATTGCCCAAGGCAAAAACACTTCCTCGCAAATTGCACGACATGTAAAGCTAAAATTGTCAAGTGTTCCCTATTATCTTCAAGAGCTTGAACGGTACGACCTAATTTATAAAAAAAGAAGGAAAATACCTAATAACAGATAAAATAATCGAGGACTATTTTTTGCTTATCCAAGAATAGGAATTTCTAATATAGAAAAATCTATACTAAATAAACATCCACTTTTCTGTTATCAGCGATTAAAAGAAGCTTTATGACCTTGTGTTTTTCTTTAGCGGTTTGTTGGTTACTCTGTAGACATTTTTGAGCAGGCAAATTGTTGCGGATAGCGTTAACGTTATTAGCAGAAGTATTGCTGGATTGTGGAATTCTGGAATAACTTGCATGAGTGGAGTGTTGTCCTTTGCGTTGGCGCTTCCAACAATATTGTATGCTATGTCTCCATATCCGTCTTTGTTAGCGTCAATTCCATGATAGTCGCTCCAGTAGTTTCCGTCCCCCAGTTGTTTTGTTGTCCGTCATCCTGTGCGTTTTGGTGTATATTGACGAAGTTGTTGTAGTGAATTTCACAGTTGAAGGCTGAGTTAAGCCATATGCCTAAGGAGCTGTTTCTTACATCGCAGTATTCCACTGTTACGTGGTCGGATGAATCCAAGTATATTCCGTGGTCTTCATTGAAATGGATTAGGCAGTTTAGGATTGCGCTGTCAATGGTAACGTAAAAGTGCACGTCGTCCCCAGAGTTGTCGTGGATGTTGCAGTTGTTTATGGAAATGCTCGATGACGATTCAGCGTAGACGCCGTAAAGGCTACCGTAGATCTCGCAATCTTTGATGGTGGTGTTGTTTACGTGTTGCATGTAGAGGCTATAGTATTGGCCTTCTCCGATTATGCAATTCTCCACTTTAATGTTGGTTGATGAATAGAGCAGAACAACGTCGCCGACTATATGGTCAATATGGCTGTTGGAAATGACAATATCTGCTGAGTCGTACACGTATAAGCCTTGATGACCTCCATTCACTTGTAACATTTTCAATTAAAACGTTTGCCACATGTTCAAGCCTAATATCGGTGTATGGTGAAACTATCAAGCAGTTCCTAATAACGACATAGGCATCTGTATTTTCAAGCCAAATTCCATAATCAACGCCATAGTCTTCGGTTATGGCCCAACCTCAATGACATACGGGTCGATAGCCGTTCCAGAACCGCCAGTCACCCCGTTAACAGCGGTAAAGTCCATATTACTACTTATGCGGATTGGACCCCTCGGAGATAAAGAAGCCTTACACAGCGGAAGAAAAATGAAGCTCAGAAAGGTCAAAATCGCCGTAAATCTAACAAACTTACAGCGCATCCTTTGCCACCCACTTAAGTAGTTAGTATTAACGTCCATAGGTTTTCTGTTACGCCCTTTACTTCCAGTTTTCCTTTCAGTTTTTCAATTATGGGTTTTGCGTTTTCCCATTCTTCTTCTGTTAGTGGTGGAACACCAGTCTTTTCCACTATTGTTTTGATTATTTGTTTTGTGTTTGCTTCTCCTTTTTCAGTTTTTGGCACGACGAGCCAGATGTCGTAGAATATGGTTGGCCTGAAGGCCCTCGGTATTTCTGCAAGGAACTCGAGTATTATGCTGTCTTCGGTTTCAGCGCCCGACCTATAGAAAACTTTCTTTAATGTGGCTAGGAAAACGCCTGTTGGAAGGAAAAATGCAAGCGCCAAGCCTTTAATAAGCTGGGCAGTAGACACAGTTATGCCTTTTGACTCGCCGAGTCTTTCAAGGGCCGCTTTGGCTTCATCACTGTCAAGCTCTTTAAACTTTACATCCATCTTCTTTAAAATATCTACCAGAGGTTTCCTAACAATAAGGCCTAAACCAAAAGTTTTAGAAGCCTTATCAACAAACCTCTTACCAACATATAAAACAAACGGCTCAGGCATGCTCATACCTTAAAGCATGTAATTTTAAACCTTAAAAATTTTGCCCAAAAATAACTATAAAAAATTACAGTAATTGCCTAAATAATGTTCTGTTAGCAATGACTAAAAGAATGTCGAGCTATAGTTAGCACTCATTGTTTTATATTTGTGATGTTATGTCAAAGTATGCGAGTCAGAGTTTTATCGTTTGGCTTGCGGCGAGAAAATTTTAAGGTTTGAAAAACAGTAGACTATATAGAGGGAGCTAAAGTGGGGAGAATTTTTTGCATAAGTCTGAAACGATTTGTAATTTTGTTTCTCTTGGTTATAGTTGTGGTTGCTGGGGTTTTTTGGGCTTTCCAGAAAATTAATGCGCACAAGCTTTGGGCATCGATGCTCAGGGAGTCGCAACGTCTAAGAACTCATCTAGACGCCGTTTATGTGCTCTTGCCAGCCAAATTTAATGGAAGCTTGGATCCCACAACTTCAAACTGGCTTAATGCTGAATTAGTTTATGCAACCAGTTCGTTGACGGAGCTCATTAATCTGGACCAAGGGCATCAAGTCCAATTAGGAAAAATCCTTTACTTAATAGATACCATCAGGGGTCCCAACATTGATTTGTCTTGGCTGAACTCTACTGAACAATCAAGAATGATGAACACAATCCATGATATTGGACAGAAAGTTGCACAAGCCTACTGGAGCATACTCAACTATACAAGCGTAGACAGCATAAATGGACCACCCTTCTGGTATTTCGGCCCAGCACCACCAAACGAAACAATATTGGAAGAAGCAGCACAACTAGCGCTTAACTTAACAGAGGAAATTAAGCAAATTTAAAACGTGAACCATAATTACACTTCTGGTTCTGTTAGGAGACATTAAAGGAAGCTCTAAAACAATTTAATCCGCGTTAATCAGCTTGAGAAGGGTAATTTTTGTCTGTATTGATAAGTTTCTAAAATTGGTTAGGTTGGAAGCATTTAGGTAAGTCTTATTAGGAGGCCCTTACAAGTTTAAGTGAGCTTCGCTGGCTTGTGAAGCGAGCATTTGAGGCTGCTTTCTTTACTTGTTGGTGGAGTTCAGCTCCGACTCCGGAGCGCATAAAACCTAATAGGAGGTGAATGTGAAATGCCTAAATTCTATGTGAAGTGGTGGTTAGAGCAGACTAAAGTGCCTGTTGATGCTGAGCAGAGGGTTAAGGGTTGGCTTTCAATGCTTGAAATGGTTAAGGCAGACTTGAATGCAGGCGTAACGAAGGACTGGGGAATAGCTACTGGAGGAGATTACGGATACTCAATTAGTGAAGCAGCAAATGAGGCTGAACTTTTCACCCGCTTGCTTAAATGGATACCCTTCGCTCACTTTGAAGTGGTGCCAGTATTGACAGTTGATCAAGCCATAGAATCAATTAAAAAAGCTGTAGCTTCAGCAAAGAAGTAAATCCTTAAACATTTTAACAGGCTTCCACTTTCACCTTTTTAAGCAAAGCTTCCTTTTCTTTTAGGAGCTGAAAACGATAAAACGTTGTAAAACTTAAAAATGGCGCTAATTTTATTTCAAAAACCAAAGTTATCATCAGCTTTTAAACGAAAGCGTGAGCATCGCTGCCTCAATAACAAGCCCCTTTGCATTCAAACTTTATAGACAAATGATACATCGCTTGTGTAGTGTTCTGTTAGTAATGTCCAACGAAAAATGCTTATTTTGGCTTTTTCGCGTTTTGTTTTGTGTTTTGTCAGGCTTCGACGTTAAAGGGAAAATCCTAGAGTTTGCATGGTTCCTTAAAAAGCAAGGTTACAGTGAAGAAACAATAAGGTTGCATGTTTCAGCCCTGAGAACACTGCATGAAAGAGGAGCGGATCTATACAATCCAGAATCGGTCAAGGAGGTTGTTGCTCAACAAAAATGGTCTGAAGCTAGAAGACGTAATGTAATAAACGCCTATTCACGCTTTCTAAAGCATGAAGGAATACAATGGGATAAACCAATATGCAAAGTTACCAATAAACTTCCATTCATCCCAACAGAACAAGAATTGGATGCTTTAATAGCAGGTTCAGGAAGTAAGACCTCGGTTTTATTACAACTCCTTAAGGAAACTGCTATGAGAGCTGGCGAAGCCATGAAGCTTAAATGGACAGATATAGACTTTGAGAGGCGCATTATAACCCTAAACGAGCCTGAAAAAGGAAGTAAACCGCGAATATGGAAGGTAAGTGAAAAACTCATTGGAATGTTAAGAAGTCTGCCAAGGGAAAACGATAATGTCTTTGGAAAATCTAGGTACGAGACTTTAAAACAAACTTTACAGAAAACAAGAAAGCGTTTAGCGGCTAAGCTCCAAAATCCGAGACTTAACAAGATTACATTTCACACGTTTAGGCATTGGAAAGCAACTATGCTTTACCATAAAACTAAGGATCCATTCTACGTCAAAGATTTCTTGGGCCATAAAAGCATTAAGAACACGGAAATTTACATAACAGTTGAGCGGGCAATATTCGGCGATTCATGCAACGATGAATTTACAGTCAAGGTTGCAAGCAATCCAGAAGAGATTAAAGCTCTGCTTGAGGTGGGCTTTGAATATGTTTGCGAGAAAGATGGGCTACTATTCTTTAGAAAGCGCAAGTAGCGAAACATTAAAAAATCTCCGAGGTTATTCCAAAATTAGCCGAGGTAGCTCAGCCTGGGAGAGCGCCCGGCTGAAGACCGGGTTGTCGCCGGTTCAAACCCGGCCCTCGGCATTTTTGGATGGGCCCGCGGCATGGTTTATTTGCGTTTTCTAAACAGCATTACACCTTCGTGGTGGCATACGTATTCGAAGCCGGCCTCTATTAGTTTGCCCGCCTCGTCTATTGTTTTGGCTGTTGCGAAATGATATTCGTCATCTTTAAAGTTCACGAGCTGCGTGTATTTCAGGGTGTTTTTGATGTTTTTGTGGCCTAGCAGCTGCATTACATGTAGGATGTCTTTGGTTTTGGCGTATTCCATGGTGGCTTTCCAATGACGGAAAGTGTGAAACGTTATTAGTTTTAGTCTCGGATTGCATAGTTTCAAGGCAAGGCGGTTTCGTATTCTCTGGAATGTGCGCCTCATGTGTTTAAGCTGCCACGGCTTGAATATCCACTCGCTTGTTTTGTCCATGCGATTTAGCATGGCTAAAAGTTTTGGTGAAAGTTTGAATATGCGTGGGTTGCTTCCCTTTTCAGGTGTTACGCGGACTGTGCCGTTTTCAAAGTCTACGTCTTTCCATTGAAGGTTGTAGGCTTCGCCGGCTCTCATTCCGGTTTCTTTAAGCAACATTAGAAAGGCTGCAAGTTTCCCGTTTGAAGCTGCTATTAAACTGTTAAGCTCTTCCTCTGTTGGTATGAAGGGTAATTTTTCCACAGGCCTTGTTTTAGGCGGAGTCCATGAGCCTCCAACCATTTTTAGGAACGTGTTGTAGGCTTTGACTGCAACGTTTTTGCTGTTTTCATCCCATTTTTGCCTCGCTAAAGTTTCCTTGACGCTTTCTGGATCATATGGGTTTGCACCTCGCTTGGCTAGAACTTCTAAGATTTTGCTTCGCCTTTCAATAGTTGACTCCGCGTAGCCTTGTTTCCTCATCCACCAGACAAAGTTAATGATGATTTCCTTTATTTTCGCCCCGTCTAGTGTTTGCCCTGTGGCTCCCGCAGCCCATTGCCCATTTTCCTTTTGCCCGTTCATGGCCCCTTCCTCGCTTTGCTCCAGAAGGGCCAAGGCTCTGGAGCTGCATCGGTTAAAAGTTAAGCCATGTTCGCTTTTTAAATTCTTGCTTCCATGCTGCTTTGGCTTTTCAGCCCTCGGCCAGCTAAAGCGGTAGCCGCAATCCCTACACAAGTAGCGTTGAACGGTTTTGCCGTCGGCTAGATAGCGTAAGCCGTCCTTGTAAAGCCTTTTTGAGTTGCATTCTGGACAGAAAAGCCCGTTTTGGGCTTCAATTGTGAAAGCGGGTTTTTCAGAGGGGCTTGCTGCGGGAGCCTCTTCAGCCATTTTATATGCCTCAGAGGATTTTAGGGGGTCTTCCAGGCGGAAGTTTAGGCTTGCTTTTGTCGGGCTTATAGTGAGCTAGGCGCGTCAATGTAAGGATAAGGCGGAGGTCTATCCAAAGCCGTTGGTTGTGTTTGAGGTAATGCATTATTTTGTTGACTGTTGGGTTTCGCCTTCGCGTTTTTATGAACTCTTCTATGGCTTCAAGCTCATGGGATGTGAAGATGTAGCTTCTCATGGCTTGTTTAAGCCTCGTTGGCAATTTTTTCGCTAAATTCCAACTGTTGGAATTTCTAACCCCCCTATTTTTCGCCTAGAATTTGCCTCGCTTTTTCCAAGGCTTTCTCAGCTTGTCGTCGTGCTTTAGCCCTTCCTAGACTTGTTAATTTAGCGTGGACTCTGCTTAAATTGTCCAATACTTGAAGCAGCAACATTATGTTTTTTCTATCGCCGACTTTTTCCAGCCTTTCTAAAATTTTCTCGATTTTCTGTATAGAGTCAGCTATCAATGAACTCATTTTGGCATATTCGTAGGCGGAAAAAGATGGGGGCTGCTGGTTTTCCAATGGCTATTTGCCTCGTAACAGTTTTTCAACAAGGCTTGGCGGGTGAACTTCAACCAGTTTTAGAATGGTTTTGCCGCCTTCTTTTTTAACATAGCCTATGGCGTTGCTTGGAATTTTTTTAACATTCACCATATCGCTATCGAAAACTATGGTTTTCGGCTGTGTGTAGCCTACCACGGTTTTAACTCCGTCGATAACCATGGCGATTTCCTGCTTTTCTGTGAAGAGGTTTGCCAATATTTCTACAAACTTATCCATGTCAATTTGCATCCGTTTTCACCTCCGTTCAAGTTTTTCCACATCTAATTTTTTCTTCAAGCTCCTTTATTTCAGCTTGGATTTTCTGAACTTGCTTTTCTAGGGCTTCTTTTCTGCTGCGAAGCTCAGGCTCTTCTTTGCGTAATTGTTTGAGCCAGTTTTTCAAGCTTTCAATTGTTTTATGTTTTTCTAGAAGTTGCTGTTCAAGCTGGGGTTTTTCACGTTCCATTCTAGCGATTTCTCCTCTGTAATTTTCGATTTGGTTTTGGATGGCGGTTATTGTTTGCTTGTCCTTGGCGAGAAACATTTTCGCAACGGTTAAGGCTAGCTGTTTTTCAAAGTAGGCGTTTCGGACTTTGGTGAGCTCGTGGGTTTCACCCTTCGTTAAAGCCTTGTTCTCCAAGTCTTCAAGAGCAGCTAGGAGCCTCTGCTCATCCTCTTGTAAAGCGCTGATGCGTTTTTGCCTAAGCTCAACCCGTTCATTCAGCGTTTTCAACTCGTCTTGAAGCCGCGGAATCTGCTCTTTCATGCTTTTAATTTCATGTTCAATTTTCTCGATTCGGCCGTCTAACTCCTTGTAAGCATGTTCCTCTTGTTGCAGCCTGCGCTCGCATTGTTCAAGCGACATTTTACTGTTAACCCACCGACTGTGGGCTAGGCTTAGCTCATGGTTAACTAATTCGTTAAGCTGCATGTGAAGTTCGCGTAGCCTCTGTTCCGCGTCTTCTTTTTGAAGCAGCCTTGCAATCCGCTCCATTATTGGCGTCTCTCCTCTGCTGTTTTAGGCGTTAAAACCTCGTTGACAAGGCGCAAAGCATTTTCAAGAGCTGAAACCACTTGACTCAATTTTTTACCTTCAACAAATGTTTCCGGATAGTCTCTGGCAAGCTTTTTAGCCAAGTGCAAGTCGGCTTCAATTTGGCTTTTCAGGGCTTCAACCCTCATTTAATATGGCACCTCCGTTTTGTTTAAGCCGGACTGGTGAACCTCCGGCTTTTGGAGGGGCGGGAGGCTCGGCGAGCCAGCAACTCCGAGCCTCTATGCGGGAATGGGACACCTCCTCGCTTGTTTGTACTGTTGAACCGCCCTTTCTCCAATTTCAAGCCCAGAAAAACGTGAATCACATAAATTCTCATTTTTAAGGCTCCAACTGTTTGATTTTCCAAATTTTCTTCTTTTTAATTGTCCAGAATGGGAGAACAGTTTCAATAAGGCTGTTTTTTTCAACTGGAATGTAGCTTTGGGTTAGGTGACGGGGGTTCTGTAATATGTTGGCGATGGCTTTCTGAATTTTTGGAAGGTCTTTACTCAAAACTGTGAAGGCTGCGACGTCGGGGGCGAAGGCGAAGCTTTGCCTTGCAATCCATCGGCTGTTCTTATGATTAGCAATATAATGGTAGATGAGGCGGAAAAGTTTCCTTTGCCCTTCAGGAGCCAAGTTGTAGCCGACTTTGTAAAGGCATATTGTTATGTTGGCGAATTGAAGCCATTTCCGCACTTTAACCACCTTTTCAAATTCAAGCTCTGACAGTCCATTCATTTTGCAACCCCAAACTTGCCGATTTTAGACGCGTCCATAAGCCAGCCGTCAGCCTTCAAAACGTCAATAACCTGTTTCGGCTCCAAGCCAAGCTCCTGAATTTTCGCGTATAAGGCGAAAGCATCCACAAGGCCGTCGGAATCCTTGTTTTCTATAAGCCAGACGGTGAGTTGTTTAAGGGCTTCTTTTAGTGTAGTTTGTGTATTTAGTGCAGTTTGTGAAGTTGGGGAGACGTAAGAGTTTTGGAAGCCTAGGCGTTCAGCAAGGTCTTGCACAGCTTTAAGTGTAAGGTAGTATTCAACTCCACGTCCAACTCTACGTTTCTCAGTGAAACCTAAACGCTTGAGAGCGCGGCCCAGCCACTTGGTTGACAACCATTTTTGCTCTTCATCGTAGGCTTGAGACATTGTCTCCTTAATCTGTCGGACAGAGAAGTAGCCATCCTGTGTTACAAGCTTCGTTAAAGTTTCAACCAGAATAAACTCTGCTGTCTCCGTAATGTTTTCAACTTGTTTTTCTTCAGTTGTTCGGCTGGCAAGGTTAATCATTTTCTGTAAAAGGTTTAACTCTGGATTATACTTGTCAAAGAAGGCTGCGAGAGTGAAAATAGGCCTCCACAGCTCTAAATCTCTAGCAGAAACGTTTGTCTCCTTAACTTCACAAACTGCACTTTGTGCACAAACTACACTAAAATAGTCTAAGAAAAGCACATAAAGCCTACTGCGGATCTGCTGCCAAACGGGATCTGCAATATTAGGCTCCGCGTTTATGATGGCCTTATTCTTGCCCCGCTTCATAATTATGGGAATACACCGTTCCTCTAGGACATTTTCAATTCCTTCGATATTGCAAACGATTTTGGGTGAGTAAACCTCAAAGGCTTCAGGAACAAGCTTTTCGCTACGTTTTTTCTCTGTGCGGTAAACTACCGCGCCTTTCTTGTAGCCTGTTAAAAGCAGATTGCGAAGCTCTTCCGCTCGCTCTTTAGCGGCAAGTTTCTCACTCTCATCCAATAGTAGAGTACAGCGGCCGCTTTGTGTTAGGCGGTACAGCGAGGCTGTTGATATATTATTGGTGAAAATCGCATTGAAGGCCAATAGGCTTGCAACGGTTAGAAGCTTAGTTTTCCCAGCTTGTTTCAGTCCGCCCACATAAACATATGGATATGTGTTGAAGAGATGGAAAAAGTATGTTCCAACGGTCCAGAGGGTTATGAAATCGTAAATATCAGGATTTTCGAATTCTATGTATGTTTGATAGGCTTTCTTAACCATATCGTAAACTTCGGCGGGATTGACAGATGCTCCTTCAAGCCAGGCTTTAACGCCCTCGAGGGGCCACCTGTTTTCAAACTCGACAATGCGGTAGGCTAAACGCCAATGGAGAGGCTTCAACGCGTCTTTGTGTAATGGAATCTTCTGCCTATCCGAAGTTATTAAAAATGGCAGCTCCCTTTCTTCCTGATTGCCTTCCTCATCGACTGTTAGGCACGGAAGTGTAACGCCCACAACGGCTCGGCCGTCAACCACATCTATGGCTGGATGCACTTTACGCATGAGTCCATCAAATTTAGGCAAGACTGTTAGTTTGCCAAGCCTAAACGCGTTTCCAGCCTCAATTTCAGCTTGAATCTGCTTTTCCGCCTTAACTTCAGCCTCAATTTTAGCCAACTCATCCACAACGCTCATTTCACAACCTCTCTGATTACTTCGCGGATTAAACTGACTCCAGCTAGGGCGGAGCCTAGGCTCACGCGATTTTTGTAATGATAGTCGACAAGGGCGAGACGCGCAGCCCTCTCCTCATCCCTCGTTAAATCGCAAACCCGTTCAATTATTCTCCTTGCAGACTCGTAGGCTATACCCCTCTTGATGCAAAAGCCCAAGAACGCCATCTCAAGCTGATTCCTTCGGCCCTTAACCCAATACCGGGCTAAGAATTGAGCCGCCCGCTCTTCCTCCTCATTTGGCAAAGACACCATAAACTCATGCAATTTTAACGGAACTTGAACCAACTTCTCAGCCTTAAAACTCATTATCTTAGCTGTGTCAGCCTCTGAGAACGAAATTCCAAAACATTCAAGCAGGGTTTCGTTTGGAAGGGGTTGAAAGGTTTCCGGATCCAACAGCCTACTCCATTTACCAGCTGCTTGATGCTTGCCCAATGGAAGCTTAACAAAGTTGCCATACGGCCTTTCAGGCGTAAGCTCCGTCTGCTTTGGGAAAAGTTCAATCTCTCGAGGGTTTAAACCAGCCAACTCTAAAATTCGCATGCCAAGCCAACGAGCAACCTTAGCATAGGTTGGGACATTGAATAAAACCCAAACATGATATGAAGGATCCGGATAACGGCTAGCCTCAAGTAAGACCGCATGAGGCCATATACGCGGCCTTTCTACGTCGCCCTCACGCTTCTTCTGGAAGCAGGTTTGCAATATTTTACGAGCTGCAGCCTCTGGATCACTCAGCCTTTCAGGATCCAAGTCAAAGCATACATACTTAACTGTGTTGTCTAAGCCTAACTGGTAGGCCCCGACGGTTAGCATTCCCGTTAAATGATCCTGCAAAACATCCAACATTAATGGCTGTTCGACTTTAACGTAACTGCCATCATTTTTCTGTAGGCAGTGGCAATCTACACGGTTGACGAAACACTTAAAAACCACTTCAGCTAAACAAATGGTCATTTTAATGCCTTCTTAACGTCTCGGCAGGTTAAGTCGCTTGATTTTGCACAGGTTTTGCAAACATTTGGCGGAATGGGTTTATTTTGGCCTATACAACCTGCAAGCGTGCCATCTTCCTTAATTTTAGGTTTTCGCTCACTCATGTTTTAGTCACCTCCTTTTAGCGGTTTTTCCGTGATATACAATTTAAAAGGAGCTTTTTTGTCAAAAACGACTTTTACATCACTGAAATTTTTGATATAGTCGATAACCTGGGCTATGTCTCGATATTTACCATACAAAACAATCGCATAAAACAGCTCCATTTCATACAACTCTTCTTTCATCCTATTCCTCCTACCTGTTTTAAGCCCCTCATTCGGGCTGGATCCGTCAAAAGTTAGAGGCCAATCATCTAGAAGCGAAAAATCTTTAAACTCGTTGATTATTATGTAATATTTTGCCCACGTTCGGGTGAGGCCTTTGACAGCTAGCCCCTGGATGAAAGGCCTCTAACTCATGACTTTAACTTTTTACTTTTTCACCTCCTTCTCATGAATTATGTAAACCCGTGCGTTTTCCCCTTTACCTGTAATGGTAACACGATAAGAATTTGGCAAAATGCCTTCTTGGATCAACTTTCTTATGCGATCTCTCGCTGTGGATCCAGGAATTCCTCGTATAGCCTGCGCATACCCCTCAGGAATGCTGCGGCATAATTCGCTAAAGACCTCGAGGCTTAGTCCCCTACGCCTTTTAAGTTTAAGCTGTGAGATTGGAATAGGTTCGCCGTCCTTTAATTTCTCAATTTCTTCTGACACATCCACTGTGTCTTTTTCGATTTTTCGACTCATAGTCACCAAATAACAGAATTTTAAACACATACTTATAAATGTTTCGCAAACAGTCCGTTTTTGCTCCATTTGCTCCGTTTGCTCCAATTCACTAAGTTACGCATACACGCATACATTACGGTATACTATAACGTATAATTTGGTGCATATCTGTAAATACCGTAAATCAACCGTTGGAAACATCGCATTTCCGCGGATTCAATATTTTTGGCTTCTAGTTCAAACCATAAATTAAGCATTTCAAAAAGCTGGGGCTATTTTGCGAGGAAAAGGCAGTTTTCAACCCTCGTTAACGAAGTTTTCGAGGTGAACGCGTTAGAAAGCCTAAATCAAGCCCTTGCGGAAATCCTCTTCAATCTTTTTAAGAGCCATGTCAATTTTGCGGCTTAACCTTTCCCGCTGCTTCTCAGACAGGCCTAAAACGTCGAGGCTGTGGCCCAACACATGCCGGGTTATCCGTTCTTTTAGGGCTGGTTCAGTGCTGGCCATCTCCATCCTTCCACAGATTGGACAACAGTAATAATATGTGGTCCATCCTACAGCTAAACCGCCTCACCTAATTCTCGGTTAGCCATCAACCAGTCACCTCGAGAAGACTTAGCTGAACAGTTCCAAGCTTCTCTTCTACGTAGCCTTCAAAAATTCGTGGCAGCTTATAGCCCGTCGTGTTTGGCAATTCGAAGCGAATCCTGTAGCCCATATGCCTAACCGTGAAGCCCCAGCCATGGTTACATTCGACTTGAACGCGGTAAGCTGTCTTAACTTTCTCGACAAAACGCCCCTCATCCATTAACCATTCAACTGAAGGCTCAACGGCTGCGAAAGTTATTCTATTCAGGCGGATGTATCTTCGGCCCCTAACAGTTACCACATCATTCATTTTCATCTTACTATTTTATTGCTTTTGAGTAATAAATTAGTAAGAAATATTTAAATATTTCGATTTCGTTAGAAATTGGTTAGAAACTGGTGAGAAAATGGTAAAACGCATCATGGTAACATTAGACGACGAACAATACGAAATTCTCAAAAAAATTAAAGGGTTTGGAACAAAAGACGCGGAGAAAATTCGAAACATCATAATCGCCTACCTAGCAGAAAAATCCTACATTAAAACAGCCCAAGAGTAGGCTCTTACGGGTTTAGCCTGGCCTAACTAGTTAAAAATAACATTTTTCAGCATTTTCCACCTAAAAATATGCATAAAAATTGGATTAGGAAAAGTCTAAAACTAGGCCGCATCCTTTGCAGGTGCAGCAAACCCAGCTTTTAAGCCTTTCTAAAATCGCGCTAGAATATTACGCCTTCGTAATGTGATGTAGGCTCCAAATGCGAATAACATTGAAAGCATCGCAGTAATTGTTCCAAAAGGAACGTCTGGAATAACTTGAGGTGGAGGCGGAGGCACGTTGGTAGGATACGCTGTACTAACTCCATTACCAATACCTGGGCCTGCTGCAGCATAACCGCTTGGGCTTCCACTGGCTTCAACCGGACGCCAACTCGGGTCTCCAGGCTTATAGCTCCATGCTGTAGGCCAGTACATAACGGTTGAATCAAACTCGATCTTCACATAAAAGTATAAGCCCGCTAAGCTCCCCTTCGGGTGAATGTCACATACTGCCGTGCCATTAGGATAATTTGGGTTACGATAGCTAGTGTAGATTGGATTTCGCTTAATGTCTGCAATCTTATCTTTTACGTATGTGCCTTGGCCATCGTCAGCTGGCATAACGCTAAACGGTCCATTGGTTGAATTTGCCCAGTAAATAGTTAGTTTAGCTCCATTTACAGGATACCCTGAACTATTAGTAACATACCAAGCTACATCTTCAGGATCAGCATTCACCTTCCCATACATTAATAGAACCATAACTGATACAAGCATAAATCCTACAACTATTTTCTTCACATTTTCTCCTCAACCAAAGTAATAATTGTTATGAATTATAAAAAGGTGCATGTTACATTGATATAGAAAAACATACATAACCTTCTAGCTCATAACTTTATTAACCATCTAAACGTTGAACAAAGAAAAAAGGGTATTCTGCTCGAGTCTTTCTCTCCAGAGTTCTCCTTTGTCTCAAGCAAGATTGAAAGAGAAAACTTGCAATACTTATGGCGCCTATACTTTCTCAACTGCCTTGTCGGCTTGGATTAAGCCTGCGCCTGTTGCCTCGTAAGGTGGAGTTTCTTGTTCCCACGAGAATTCTGCCCAATGGTCATAGTCATAAACCTGCATGCTGCCTGCCGGAATGTTCAGGGCGGTTGCTTTGATTATACGCTGTATTTGTCTCTGCGTTAAGTTTGGGTTTTTCTGAAGCATTAAGGCTGCAACAGCCGCAACATGCGGTGTTGCCATACTGGTTCCGCCAACATAATAGAAGTTTACAAGGCCCGGGGGCGCCTTTATCCATCCCCGTCCTTTAGCCCACCATGGAATATGACTATAGCCTGGGAAGCCTGGATATGGGCCTCTAACCCAGCTTCCAGGTGCAAGCACATCTAGCTCTTGATCGTAGCCAGCAACGCGATTGTCATTTTCTCTGCCGCTAAAGTCTGTCACGTAAACTTGGCGTGCAAGTCTGTATGGGCTTTCAGGGACATCATTATATCCATGCGTGTTGTCTTGAAGCCACCAGAGGCGGTATCTCGGCGGCGGTGGCGGCGGATTAAGATCACCTGGCCAGTACCACTCGTATTTCCATCCGCATGCGCCCACCGATATAACTTGCGGATAGGCTCCCGGCCAATCCATCCCTTCAATTCCATCGTTACCTGCTGCAGCTACAACGATAACGCCATTTTCAATCGCGTAATTTATTGCTTTCTCAATTATGTCTGATGGTTCAGGCCCGCCGAGACTCATTGATATGATCATTGGGCTGTAGCCCTTCAATTTTAACTCAGTAGCATAGCGTATACCTGCAGCCACCATAAGATCCGTCCCAAAAACCAAACCATCCGGCCCAGTGTAAGGCGGCAAATTATACGTATGTAGAACCTTAACCGGTATAATAGTTACATCCGGGGCTATTCCTTCGATGAATAATGGTGGAAGCGGAAACCCTGCAGCTGCATCGGCTGGAGCATAGTAATTGTAGCCTATAATTGTGCTTACCACGTGGGTTCCATGCGATGATAGAGTTGAGCCAATCCATGAAGTTTCAACCACAAAACCTGCATATACAAGCTCTCCTGTTTTCGGGTCAACATGTACAGGCTCATAAAAGCCCTTGCCAAGGTTTGTGGCTATCCTGTCAGCTGGGAAATAGTCACGCCAGTTCGGAACCAGGCCAGTATCTAAAACAGCAATATAAACGCCCTTACCCGTATAGCCCATCTTATGAACTATATCAGCATTTATCATATCTGCATCCCAAGTGTAACGGTGTGGTAAAGAAACTTTGGGAGCCGCAAAAGCAGGCGCCAGTAATACCGCTGAAAAAGCTGCAATAACAAACAAGACCCAAAGCCTTCTCAACCTTCCTCCCTCCTTCTCAAACTTTTTGCATTTAATAAAACATAGTAGTGTACAAGCATAATTACTTTATGTAAGAAACTTCTACCCTTAAGAAACAAACAATATAACCACAAGAATGGCCTTTTATGGGCTTCATAAACGAGCCACAAAGAAAAATGGGGGTTTTGCGGGAGAATTCGCCATGCATCAAGGGTTCAAACCCGGCCCTCGGCACCAGTTTTCCGAGTTCAGCGCTGTTCCCCATTTTAAAGTTCAGAGGCTCCAATGCTAATGGGCTGGTTCTGGAGTGGACATCTACGGGCTTTGAACGTGTTATAAAGCGCTACCGCAGGATTATTTGGGGGCTTAGGAACGGTGAGGTTGCGCTGTCCTTTCTGGAATCATGCGACATCTTTTAACTAAAAAGGGTTTAACTCGAAAAATTATGTTAATAAATTTAATACGACAAAAAGGCATAATGAAGCTGAAGGCTCTTCTCATCTTCTGGTGTTGTAGTTATTATTGAAGGTTTGAACTAATTACTTCTGTTATGTCTTTGACGGATAATTTGTTTTCCAGCCCTTCTGCTTTAACGGCTTCTTCAAGCATTATTAGGCATGATGGACACGCCACCGCTAAGATTTCGGCGCCAGCTTCGATTGCTTCTTTAACCCTCATTCTACTTGGGCTTGTCTCATTTTCAGATATTAGGCCGCATCCGAAACCAGTGTAACAGTTTCCGCTTCCTCCGCCACAGCAAAGGGAGTTCTGCCTATTTCTTTTCATTTCAACAAAGTTAACCCCTGGAACGGCTTTTAAAATCTGTCGTGGGGCTTCATACTCGTTGTTCCATCTTCCCAGAAAACAGGGATCGTGAAATGTCACAGACTTGTTAAGTTTAACATTTTCTTGAAGCTTGAGTTTTCCGTTTAAAATAAGCTCCCAGAGGAGTTGGGTGTAATGTTTCACTGTGAAGTTTCCACCATAGGCATGGTAGAAATTTTTCATAACATTGTATGAATGTGGCGATAACGTGACAATTTCTTTAACTTTTAAAGTTTCGAAAAGTTTTATGTTTGATCTAGCTATTTCTTCAAACAATCCTATCTCACCGATTTCATAGGCTTCGCTGCCTGAACAGTTTTCGTCGGCGCCTAAAATTCCAAAGGAAACGTTTGCTTTAAGCAATATTTCTGTTAAAGCTTTAGCGGCTGCCTGGGCTCTTGGATGGAATGATCCCATGTCGCCAACATAGTAGAGGATGCCCACTCCAGGCTTGTATTGAGGAACTTTTTCATCAGTCCAAGCTTGCCGTTTCCCACGAGGCAGCCCGAAAGCGTTGCCGTATTTGTAAATGTTTTCCAGAACTTCTTTGATTTTGGCGGGTATCGTTCCTTTTTCAATGCTTTGCATTCTAATCTTCCTGGAAATTTCGGCGCTGTTAACTTTAACGGGACACACCTCTTTACAAGCGTTACAGAGCAGGCAGAACCAAGATAAAGGTTCAGCGTTGTCCAAGCCTTCAGTTACCGCGGTCCAGCCGACACCCATGGGTCCTCCATAAACTGCTCCACCCCAAAAGTTTCCGCAAACATTCCAGATGGGACATGAAATTTGGCATCGTCCACATTTGACACAGCGCAGCTGTTCTTTTAAGAGTGGGTCTTTTGACGCTTTAATTCTTCCACCATCATAGAGTATCACGTGGACTTCTTGGGCTCCATGAGCACCATAAACCCTATGATACTCTATGTCAGCTGTGCTGCTTATCCCGGAAATCACGTTCATGTATGTCGGGGGGTAAAGGCCGGCGTAGGCTGATTGGACCATAACTTGTAGGAGTGCATCCCTAAAAGTTGGCATGATTTTATCAACGCTCGCAACCACGATGTGCACAGGAGGGAGAGTAATAACATTGTTTATGTTTCCTTCATTGTGCACGAGAAAAACTGAACCTGTATCAGCTGCTATAACGTTTGCGCCGCTTATCCCAACGTCAGCCTTCATAAATTTTTCCCTGAAAAAGTTTCTAAAATTGTGGACAAGCTCTTCGTGAGTTGAGTTTTCAGTTACTTGGAATTTAAGGTGATGCTCAAAAAGCCGGGCGACGTGTTCTTTACTTATATGAATTGCTGGAACTATAACATGCATCGGTTTACTTTTAGATATCTGTATTAGGAATTCGCCTAAGTCTGTTTCGTAAACCTCGTGACCTTTTTCAGCAAGGAACTCTCTTAGTCTTACTTCTTCAGTCACCATTGACTTTGCTTTCACAATAATTTTTCTTCTTTCTCCGATTATTTTGTCGATTATGCCTAAAACTGTTTCAGAATTTCGGGCAAGATATGCGCGTGCTCCGGTGGCATTTATGCCTGCGATGGCTTTTTCAATGTAATATTCGATGTTCTCTAAAACCTTCTCCCTGACGCCCTTAACATATTCAGCCATTTCGGAAAGTTCTGGGAACCTTGTTAAAACCTTCTCCACAGAATTAGAGAAGTTTGCAACTGACTTTTTAAGTCCGATTTGAAGTTCCACATTGTTCTGCGCTTTGATTATTTCCCTCGCAAGCTCTTCAATAGCCATTGTTTCACCGTAAAATGCAATTGATAGTTCATCTTACCTCATTTATCTTTAATTTATGCTGTATCTTTAAGCACTTTGACTTTAAATTCCACTCCGACCTTCTCGCCTTCCTCCATGATTTCCTTCAAGATATTTTTATGGACGGGTATCCCAATTTTTTTACGTGTCTCCATGGTTAACCAAGCTTTTTCTCCAGGAATCCAGATTTCAGCATCTTCAGATATCTTAGATAAACTTTTCACATACCCTTTGTATTCCTCAACTCTTTGAAGGAAATAGTCTAGAGAAGTCAATTTGTCTATGTTAATTGCCATCATGAAATGTCCCACGTTGGCCCGCTCTTTATCAGTTGTATGCTTCACGTTTCTGCCATAGTTTGCGCCCGTCAAAACTCCGCATAGCAAGTCCACTACAAGGGCTAAGCCAGCGCCCTTGTGGCCCCCGAATTCTTCGCCAAAGCCTCCTAAAGGCAGCACTGCACCTTTTCTTGCTAAAACCTCTTTGGGGTCATCTAAAAGTCTCCCTTCCGGAGATATAGCCCATCCCAAAGGCATTTTTTTCCCTTCCTTGGCGTAAACCTCAACTTTACCTATCGGAATAACACTTGTGGCTGCATCAAAAAGTATGGGTGGAGGGTTTCGGGTTGGGAAGCCGAAGGCTATGGGATTCGTGCCCACATTTCTGCCCACCGTGTGAGTGTAAGCCACCAAAGCTTCAGAGTTAGTCATAACTAGACCGATCATGTTGCTTTTGACTGCTTGAAGAGCATAATAGCCAGCTATACCGAAATGGTGGCTGTTTCTAATTCCAACAACAGAAACGCCGGTGTCCATAGCCTTCTTAATAGCTATTTCCATGGCGTTATAAGCTACGACATGCCCAAGTCCAGAGCCCCCGTCAATCCATGCTGTCGATGGAGACTCCTTCACAATAGATATACTCGTTTTAGGGTTAACTGAACCAACTTGAATGCCAACGGTGTATCTTCTAAGCCTCTGAACCCCGTGACTTTCAATTCCCATGAGATCAGCTGAGACAAGAACGTCAGCAACTATCTTGGAATGCTCTTCAGGAACATTATAAGCCTTCAAAACATCAGCAACATAACTCCTCAAAGATTCCCACTCGACTCTAACAAACTCTTCAGGCGGCACTGGAACCGTCTTCTCATATAATCTAGCCACTTATACCACCAATTACCGCGTAAAATTTGAATAATTAATATTTATTTATTTCGATTACGCGCATCGCGGATAGCTTTTATTAATCTCTGCGGTTGATATTGTATCTAAAGGTGGTTACATGGATCTGATTACAGCTATAAAAACGCGTAGATCTATCAGAAGATATAAACCTGATCCTGTTGAAAAGGAGAAACTTCAGGCTGTTTTGGAGGCTGCTCGATGGGCTCCTTCATGGGCTAACACTCAATGTTGGGAGTTTATAGTGGTTACAAGCCCTGAGACTAAAAGGAGGTTGGCTGAAACATTGACTCCACGGAACCCGGCGATTGAGGCTATAAAGAACGCTCCTGTGGTTATAGTTGCATGTGCAAAACTTGGACTTTCAGGATTTCTGAGAGGAGAGCCGATTGCTGGTAAAGAAAACTTTTACATGTTTGATGTAGCTTTAGCCCTTCACAACATAAGCCTTGCAGCTCATAGCCTAGGCTTAGGCACACTCCACGTGGGAGCTTTTGATGCCAAAAAAGCCGCCGAAATTCTTGAAGTCCCAGCAGGAGTAACCGTGGTAGAGCTTATGCCCATAGGCTACCCATTAGAGACCCCATCAGCCCCCGCCAGAAAGGAGCTTAAAGATTTCGTATATTACGAGAAATACGGGCAAAAAGCCTGATTCATTCATTAAATTTGAAGATTACACGCGTGCTATGTGTGGACTGTCTTAGATTAATGGAGTGAAACGTCAATCGTGAGAGATAATTAAGAAGAGTAGAGGACGTGGCTTTTTAGATAGTTTGCTGCCGTTTTGATAGTGCTTTTTATAATATGGAACTGTTTTTGTTTAACCCATCTCCACAGCATTTTAGGTCTTATGTAGAAGGTTAGGTAAGCCCTCTCAAATAAGGATTGAAGCTGCTTTATGGTTAAGTTTTTTAGCTTCATTACTGGTTCTATAGCGTTGAATTTGGACCAGTCTCTAGTTAACAGCATGTTATTTTCCTTTGCATATTCATAGAGAGGTGTTCCGGGATAGGGTGTCAGAATTGAGAACTGTGCATAGTCTAGGTCAAGCTTTTTGGCAAAGGCTATCGTCTGCTCAGCTGTTTCAATCGTTTCTTCAGGAAAACCTAAAATGAAGGATCCTAGAATTTGAATTCCTGCTTCCTTTAAGGTTTTAACAGCCTTCACAATTTGGCTTATGGTTATTTTCTTCCCAATCGTGTTTAGGATTTTCTGGGATGCAGACTCCACGCCCAAATATATTATCCAACATCCGGCTTTCCGCATTTTTTCAGCCAGCCCCCTGTGGATGGTGTCAACTCTTGAGGAGGCACCCCACGAAATGTCAAGGCCTTCCCTTAAAATTTCATCACAAATTTCTTCAGCTCTTTTACCGTTTAATGTAAAGGTGTCGTCAATAAACTCTATGTTTTTGATCTTGAACTTATCGTGTATGAATTTAATCTCCTCAACCACGTTTTTGGGGCTTCTGCCACGCCAGCATCCTCCAAAAAGGCGTGATGAAGCGCAAAAAGAACATTTAAATGGGCATCCTCTACTAGTGATTATTGGCATATATTTTATCCCTTGAAGCGCATATTTCTCTACGGGGAGCAGGTCGATGCTTGGAAAAGGAATCTTATCTAAATCGCTAATGAAGGGTCTTGAATCTGTGACAATTATTTTGTCGCCTTTTCTAAAGGCTATACCCCTAACGTTCTCCAAGGGGATTTTGCGGTCTGTTGCATTAATGAGTTCTTGGAAGGTTTCCTCACCCTCACCTCGAACGATAATGTCAACGCTCCTACATTCTGTAAGGGCCTCCTCTGGAAGGAAAGTTGCGTGGGGCCCTCCCAAAACAACAACACAGTCATCTCTCACACTCTTAGCAACCTCAGCAACCCTGTAAGCTTCATAGACGGACGGTGTTGCTGAGGTTATGCCGACAACATCCGGATAAAAATTTTTCAACTCTCTTCTAATATCGTCTAAAGTATAATTCAAAACGTTTGAGTCAATAATTCTAACGTCATGCGCATCTTTAACCATAGAAGCCAAATAAGCAAGCCCCAAAGGTGGAGAACTGATCCCAATAACGGACTTAACGGCTGAGCTGTAAGAGGGAGAAATAAGGCAAACTTTCAACACACCACCATGCCTTTACAGATCTTTATCAAAAAGATTCAGAATATTAATTTTAACTTTGATTTTCAACGTATCTTACAATTACTGAATTTTAGAGCGGCAAAGCTAAAAGAGTTTTAGGCGCCGGGGGTGGGATTTGAACCCACGCGGCCCAAATTGGACCACAGGCTTAGCGGCTTTTAAGTCTCCAGGCCTGCTCCCTACCGGACTAGGAGACCCCGGCTTAGGAAGTATACCCCATTTATTACTGAAGCTTATCTTTGTTAATTAACAATTTAATGAGGTCTATTAGTCTTTCTTTTTCTTCACATTGATTCATGTATTGTTGCGTGTACTAGTTTCTGGACAGAGTGTACTAAAAACTAGGATAAAATATGCTTGTTAATTACCTATATGCGGTGTTAAAATTGCAGGTGAAATTAAAAAGGATACTGTTATCATATGGTGTTGCAACAGTGCTTTTAGCTATTCTGCTTGCAGCCGTATGTTATAACTTAGGCGTTCTACATGGGACACAGAGGTTTTATTCTAAGCTTAAAACCTTTTCAAGCTATGAAGAACTCGAATTTTTCTTGAAGACTAACATGGAAAAAGCTTCAAGAACCTTTCAATTGTACGGCTCTCCTTTCGTAAATATCCTAGAGGCAAAAACCATCGCTCCTAATGTTCGAGATGTTAATGGCGTGCTTGAGTATTCGACTACGAACATTCAAGTGGAAGGTGTGGACGAAGCTGACATAGTGAAGACTGACGGCAAGTATTTGTATGTTGTTTCAGGCAGCACGGTGCATATACTTCAAGCTTATCCGCCTGAACAAGCCGCATTACTCTCAAAAATCGTTTTAGATGAGGCATACGGTATAGAACTTTATGTAAACGGAGATAGGCTTGCAGTTTTGGGAAGAAGCCATGTTTACGCTTTAAAAAGTGTGCGGTCTTACTATGGAAACGCGTTCATTAAGGTCTACGACGTGTCAGACAAGGCTGATCCTGTTCTTACAAGAACCATAATTTTCAACGGATCTCTTTCTGGTTCGCGAATGATAGGGGACTATGTCTATGTAGTGATCACGCAGCCAGCTATACGTCCAAGTGAAAAGAACGAAACAGACCTAGAGGTGAATTTGCCAAAAATTATTATCAACGGCTACATTAAAGAGGTGAAACCTACGGACATACGTTACGTCGACGTTTTAGATGTATCTTATTTCTTCACGACAGTCATTGCAGTAAACATTGCAGACGATACTCAAGAGCCAACTTGCGAATCAATCTTAACAAGCACAACATCATGCATGTACGTTTCAACAACAAACATGTACTTGACAACCCCTAACACGGATGCGTGGATTCAAACGTTAATGGCAACTGAGCCAAAATATGAAACATTAATTTATAGAGTTAAACTGGACAGAGATAAAATAGTGTGGGAGGCTGAGGGGGATGTTCCAGGGTATGTGCTCAATCAGTTCAGCATGGATGAGTATAACGGTTTCTTTAGGGTAGCTACAACCATTGGATGGAGTGAAACTTCCGTTAACAACTTATTCGTATTGGACATGAACTTGAACATCGTTGGAAGCCTTACAAACCTAGATCCTGGCAAACAGATATACGCGGCAAGGTTTATGAGGGACAGATGCTATCTTGTAACATTCTACCAGAAGGACCCATTCTTTGTGATAGACATAAGCAACCCGTTTAAGCCGAAGGTTCTAGGAGCCTTAGAAATAGAAGGCTTTTCAGGATATCTTCATCCGTACGACGAAAGCCACATTATAGGCGTAGGCATGGAAGAAAACAGTGTGAAGGTTTCACTTTATAACGTTGCAGACGTCGCAAACCCAAAGGAAATTGACCGATTCCTAATAGGCAACTGGTCAACAACACCAGTTTTATGGGATCACAAGGCTTTCCTATTCGATAAAGAAAAACAAGTACTAGCACTACCCATTTCAATAAGCTGGATGGAAACTGTAAAAGAAAGAGAGTATTATTCTAAGGGCTTTTGGCAAGGCGCGTACATATTCAATATGTCACTAAATGGCTTCAAACTTAAAGGCTCTATCATCCATCAAGAAAACGCAACATTAGTTGAAGGCGACTTCGAAGTGAAAAGAATACTATTCATTAACAATGTGCTCTATACAGTGTCAAACGCAAAAGTCAAACTAAACAGCATGGAAGACTTGGCTTTCATAAAGGAGATAAAGCTAGGCTAATTCACACACCCAGATTTTATCAAGATGGAACTAAAGATGCAGATAATTGTCAGGGCTGTTTCATTAAAACAAACATCAAACTAGGGCTCCCTGATTAAACGTGAAGCTTTTAATAAACTATGCTTTACGAGAGCCCAATGGGCTAGATGATAACAAATTAGATTGCAACAATCCACAACACGTCCTGGCCTATTAGAATGCGCCCCAAAGCTCTACGAGGAACTTTTAGAAACGCTGCCAGACTCTGCGGACAGTGAACAGTAGCTTTTATGTGTATGCTTTTATTCTTCTTCTCTTTCTCCCTTTCACTCTCCTTTTCAAAATTGAATGCTGCGAACCCGTACAGGCACACCATGCACTTGCCTCTAAACCGGGGCTGATGGGAAGCTAGAGGGGGAGGGGAGGCGAAAATTGCTTTTAGGAGCATCCATTTTCCAAGCGAAAAATCCTAGAGGGGGCCATCAATTTTGACCGTTGACGGCAAGCACAAAATTGACCTTATTGTTTTGGGCGGCTTGCACATGGACAACTTTGAATGAGCAAGCAGACAATACGAGGCTATAGGCTATGCACTGGTCGCCTTCATGATGGACTGTGATGGCTACCACTGGAAGGCCGTTTACGTAAAAGCAGACCAACTCATGGAAGCAGTGCAAAGGGGCATTTTAGGCCCTCAGCAACAAGGCAAATGGCCTAGAGGGCGGTCGGCTTTTGGCTTCACGGCAAGCCAAAAACAAGCCTATAGCCTGTCCAGAATGCTGTCCCCTAAGGTTTGGACGCCATAGCCTATTACCGCCAAATATGCGCCTCCCAGCCTTTTGGGGCGAAAAATGGGCTGCGGGGGCCACAGAGCAGACAACCAAAACAGACCCAGCTCAAGCTGACGTTAAAGGCAAAATCCTAGAGTTTGCATGGCGGATGAAAAAGCAAGGCTACTCGGAATCAACGGTGATCGGCAGGACCAAGCTTCTGAGAATTCTCGTTAAACGCGGTGCAAACCTGCTAGATCCAGAATCTGTAAAAGACGTTATCGCTAAGCAGACTTGGAGCGAAGGCCGAAAAGAGCTTGCCGTTGAAGCCTACAGCAGTTTTCTCCAAATGATCGGGGGCAACTGGAACCCGCCAAAATACAGACGCATTGAAAAGCTTCCATTCATTCCCACAGAGGCAGAGATAGATCAGCTGATTGCGGGTTGCGGAAAGAAAATGTCAGCCTTTCTACAACTGCTTAAAGAAACAGCAGCCAGAGCCGGCGAAGCTTGGAATCTTCAATGGGCGGACATAGACTTCGTCAACAGGACTATTAGGATATCGCCGGAAAAAGGCAGCAGCCCAAGAATCTTCAAAGTTTCAAGCAAGCTGCTTGCAATGCTTTCCATGCTTCCAAAAACTTCAACAAGAGTTTTCGGGGGATTATCCCCTAAGAGGATTTGCAAGATCCTTCCAAAGGTCAAGAAAATTATTGGCCGCTAAGCTTGGGAACCCAAGACTGTTACAGATAACCTTTCATACGTTCCGTCATTGGAAAGCCACCATGGAATACCATAGAACCAAAGACATTCTTTACGTCATGAAGCTGCTCGGACACAAAAACATCAAAAACACCCTAATTTATACACAGCTAGTAAGCTTTGAGGACAACGAATACATTTGCAAGGCTGCAAGAAACATTGAAGAAGCAACCAAACTCATAGAAGAAGGATTTGAATATGTCTGCGACATGGAAGGCATAAAACTCTTCAGAAAAAGGAAATAGCAACTGTCTGTATGTTCACCGAGAAACAGGGGGTTCGCCGGCAAACCGGGGGTTTATGCCAAAAAGCCGGGGGTGGGAGTTGAACCCACGTATAGCTGCTCTGCAGGCAGCCGCCTGAGCCGCTCGGCCACCCCGGCGTTATTTATATGGTTTTAAAGCGATCTTTGGGTAATAAATTTTGTTAATTCTGTTGACGGTGATGATGGAGTGTCAATTGTGCTTGGTGATGTTCTAATGTGTAGATTTTTATGTTTTTACTGAAGGATGTTATCGTTGGATTTGTATGTCTCGCGTGTTAGAAGGGAAGCTTAGGCGTTTAATCGAGGTTTTGACTTCGGCTTTTCTCTTTTTATTTCAGTATGTACCCGTGTCAGGTCTTGGTATGGCCTTATGGTTTTTCCATTGGTATTTTATGTATTTGGATTCTTTTGGAGTATTCCGGAATTTAGAGAACCGCAATTTTACCTTTTCCTTTTTGAACCGAGGATAATGTTTGGAAGGGTTGTTGCGCTGGTTGGTTTGATAATATTCTTAACGGCTTTTATTCAGATGTTGAGGATGAGGCGAAAGCGGCTTTTAACCAGCGGACTCTATTCAGTTGTCAGACATCCTCAATACTTTGGAATTATCGTTATGACTTTAGGGTTAACTATAATGTCTATACAATGGTCGGGAATGGAGCCTAAAGTCCTTTTAATGTGGCTGATTGAGGTTTTGGGCTACTGCTTGCTGGCGAGCTACGAGGAGCGATGCCTCTTAAACAAGCATGGAAAAGAGTATCGACAATATAAGCAAAAGGTTCCGTTTATATTCCCAATAAGTGTAAGTAGGATGCCTGAACCAATCCTCACATTAACAGTGGCGCTAATAATAGCCGCTGTGTTAACACTACTATAGTTTTCGTACAGAAAATTCAGTTTAATCCAATTTTCTGTTTGATTTCTTGGTATATCTTTGTTGCTGTTTCTTCGTCTGGCACGTTTTTTATTAACATTCTTCCATGGTTGAATAGGGTTATCTCATATTTCTGGTAGGCGAAGACTATTGCCATTGAGGATTTTAGTCGAATTTTGAAGTTTTCCTTTAGCTTTGCATGAATGGTTTCCATGTTTATTTTTAATGGTTTTTCCGGATTTATGTTGACTGTGTTTCTTCCACACAGCCAAACTAATTTTTCTCGAATTTTATGAGTTGTTGCTTCGCCTTTGCACGCCGGGCAACCCGGCCTTTTGTTGATTTCTATTGTGGTAAAGTACATGTCGTTGAAATCGCATATCATGAGTTTGCCTTTTAGGGGTTCGCCTATGCCTGCCAAAAGCTTTAAGGCTTCCATGGCTTCCATCGTGCCTATTATGCCCGGTGTCGCTCCAAGCACGCCTCTGACATCGCACGTGGGAATAGTGCTGTCGTCAATGTTTGGTAAAACACATTCTAGGCATGGTGTCTCCGGAGGCGCAAAAACTGAGATATTTCCTTCAACGCCTATTGCTGCTCCAAAAACATATGGAATCTTTAGTTTCACACATGCACGGTTAACGATATAACGGGTTCGAATGTTATCTAAACCGTCAACGACGCAGTCAACACCGTTTAAAAGTTTTTCAACATTATCCGCATTCACGTTTTCAGGAATTGCCTCAACCTCTATGAAAGGGTTTCTTTCCATAAGCCGTTTCGCTGAAACCTCAGCCTTCGGATAACCTAAATCTTTTGCAGTGTACAAAACTTGTCTATGCAAATTGTGGGGCTCAACAGTATCTTGGTCTATTATGCGCAGGTATCCAACACCAGCCAATGTTAGGTAAAGCGCCGAAACTGTGCCAAGGCCGCCGAGGCCTACAACAGCAACTTTGGATTTTGCAAGCTTTTCTTGTCCCTGCGGGCCGAGCTCTTTTAAGACGAGTTGTCGACTGTAAAATTCATTGTAAGAGATTTTAGGCCTTCTTGGTTTTGCCATTTCAATCAACCCGAAGCGTATTTATGGTTTTCAAGTTTATATTACCTTTTTTAGAGAATTGGCTCTCGTAGATTTCTCTAACCCGCTGTATAGTGTCAGCTTCCTCGGCAGTTTTATCGTCTCGTATGCGGGTTATCCGCGCGAACCGCAATGCCATACCGCATTTATATTTTGGGCTTCTTTGAATTTCGTTGTAGGCTACTTCCACAACTAGTTTTGGAACCACAAAAACTCTTCTAGGTTCTTCTTTAATTGCCAATGCTTTGAGACGTTCTGTCATTTCAATGATTTCCGCATCTGTTAGCCCCTTGAAAGTTTTACCTACAATCAAGAACTCGCCAGTATTGTTATCTCGCGCTGCAAGATAATAGTCTGACAGCCATTCACGCCTTCTTCCGTAGCCATATTCCGCTGCAACGATTACCAGATCAAGTGGGGGAAGCGTCGGCTTTATCTTGAGCCAACGTTTTCCACGTATCCCGGGCATATATTTGCTGTCAACTTTTTTAGCCATGAGCCCTTCATGGCCGGAACTCGTGGCTTCTTTAAGAAATTGTTCGGCTTCTTTAACACTGTCGGTTATTATTTGCCTTGTTAAAGAGATTTCGCCGACGCTTTCGGCTAAAATTTGTCTCCTCTGGAGATATGGAAGTATTGTTAAGTTTTGCCCATTTAAGTATAGGATGTCGAAAAGGAAGAGTTTAACCGGTATGGCTGAGGCTGCCCCTTCAATTCCGTGGATTCTTTTAAATCTTCGCATTAAATGTTGGAAAGGTAATGGGTTGCCCTTGCCGTCGACGGCTATGACTTCGCCCTCCAAAATGGCGCTTTGAGCTTTCACGTTCTTTTTGACAATTTCAGCTATTTCTGGAAGGCTTTCAGTGACATCCGTTAACCTGCGGCTGTAAATTTTGACAATTCCGCCTTCCTTATGAATTTGAACTCTGGCGCCGTCAAGCTTATATTCGAAAGCTGTTTTTCCACCGTGCTCTTTAAGGGCTTCCGCCACACTGGCGGCTGTTTGCGCCAACATAAGTTTAACAGGCCTAAAAACCATGAGGCTTACTTTTAAAAGACCTTCTTTTCCTTGGGTTTTAGCCATCGACGCCACAGTTCCAATGTCGCCCAATGTCATACTGGCTTTTCGAATGACATCAACCGGAACATGGAATGCCTCGGAAACTGCTTGTTCCATTAGGCCCTCTTGGAGGCCGGTCCGCATTTCCCCGATAATTATTTTAACTAAGTATTTGACTTCGAGAGGAGATGCTGAACTCAACAACGCTTCTAACAAGCGCTCCTTTTTTTCTCTAGAGCCAGGGCCGGTGGCCTCTGCTATGGCTTCAAAACTTTTCCTAACATCCATTATCGTTAAAGTTCTTTTGAACAGAGACACTTGCCTCTTAACCTTGCTTTTTTCAAATACAATTTTTGCAGCCGAGCCAACATCGCCAGTTTTGCTGAAGGCTTCTGTGAAAACTTCCCGGCTAACTCTGGTTATGCGCTTGATTATTTCGCTTATGGTAGCCCAGCTTACTTCTAGAGTTTGCTGGCTACTTTTAGGAAGCGCGTTTCCTAAAATCATTGAAACAGCGGGCTCAACCTCTTCGGGTTCTAGAGATTTTAGAAAATAAGAAGCTAGGCTGATCATGTGGGTTCGTTTTTTCATGCCTTCTAGTTTTTCACATAATTCCGCAAGGTTCCTAAAAGGGGTGGGCATAACTCACCCTTTACATGCTTCATGAAAGATTTATATGCCCTCTTAGATAAGGCTACGGTAGCCTAAAGGAAAAAGTGGAGCGTAAGTTTTAGAAGGATTCTTCCAGCCGAGCTTTAATCTCCCTTATCTTTTTCTCCAGTTCCTCAACTTTCTCTTTTTGCATCAACACTTTGTAGCAGTCCTTTGCATACTCTAATGCGCTTACTCCGAACCTGTCAAAACCTTTGTTGAATGAAAGGTCTGCGGATTTTAGGAAATGCTCAGCAGCTTTTTCATAGTCTTTTAACATGAAAGCACATTCACCAGCCTTGAAAAGCGAGTAAGCTGCATCAAAAAAGTTGTTTGCCTTCTGGTAAAGCTCTGATGCTTGCAGAAAATTTGCTTTCGCCTCTTCGTACTTGCCAAGTTCGTAAAGAGTGTTTCCATCTTTATGTAGCTTAACAGGATCTTCTTTTTCCACCATTGCCAACCAACCTACACTCACTTACAATGTTTGGAGACCCAATTTAGGTTTTCCATTTCTAATGTCTAACCTTTTAAATTGAAAGCCTTTGCGGATGCATTATGCCCAGCCGGTTTCAATAAACGCTGCATCACTCCAGCCACGAAAGCCAGAGAACGCGCGACATCCACAAATGGATAAGCTAATATACGCATGTACATTCCGTCCCCTAGGTGAAATGTTCTGTAAGCGTACAACGCCATAAGCCCAACAATTGGGAAAAATAGGAGAGCAAGTAATGGTGATAGGAATTCCGTTGACCACGTCAAGACTATGTAAATAGTCAGAGATAAAACTACAAAAAACCAAAGTGAAAAAGCAGCAATACTAAATAAAACCCATATAGATAAAATGCTGTCAACCCCCTTGATTTTTGGCACTAAGCCGCCTCCTTGCCCATAACGGAAAGCTTGTTTAATGAGTTCTGAAAAACTAGAGCGATGCTTATGTTTAACCGTTATTTCCGGAGTTAACAGTATTTTATATCCCTTCTCGCAAACTCTTTCGGCAAACTCCAACTCGTCAAAGCCATATTCAAATCTCTCATCAAAAAATCCAGTTTTTTCAACGGCCTCCCTTTTAACGGCAAAGTTGCATCCAACTGGATAATATGCGGGAGAGCTTATTTTGTTTAAAACTATTTCCTTTTTGAAAATTCGCATCACTGGGATTATGCTTTCATCAGCATAACGGGAAAAGAAATCGTCGCCATATCTTAAAATTTGGCCGCCAACGCATCCAACTTCAGAGTCTTGAAGGTTTTCAACTATTTTCTTGATCCAATCCTTTGGAACAACGCAGTCGTGATCCGTAAAGGCTATGATTTCTCCTGTGCTGTTTTTTATTCCCGTGTTTCTTGCAGTGTTAACCCCCGGCTTCTTTTCCACCAAGAGTCTTACAGGATATTTAGAGACTATTTCTTTTGTACCATCTGTTGAGTCTCCGTCAACAACTATTATTTCAAGCTTGTCTTTGTCATAATCAACCTGCATTAGGGAATCTAGTAAGTCCTTTATTTTAGCTGCTCCATTCTTTACGGGAATTATAACCGAAACTTTTGGAATTCTATTTTCTTCTTCCCTCAACCTTATTCCTTCACAGGGTTTTATTCATCCTTCAGGATCTCCTCTGCAGCCTTTTCTACTGCTTGATAGCTGTTTAGTTTAGGTTTCCAACCTAATTTTTTAATTTTATCAATATCTAGGAGCATAAATTTTACGTCTCCTTTCCACCCTCGCCCTCCCTCAACGCCACCTGTAAACATGTATTTGACGTTGTTTAATCCCATTTTTCTACAGACAATATCCGCAATTTCCTTGACGGTTATTTGGTCTTCCGATCCGACATTAAAAATTTCCGCTTTTCTATGGACTAGGTTTATGCAAAATAAAATCGCGTCCACGCAGTCTTCAACATGCAAGTAGGATTTTTTCTGGGTACCATCCCCAAGTATTTCAAGCTTTTCCGGGTTTTCTTTCAGTTTCCTTATGAAGTCGCAGATTACTCCATGACGCGCTCTGGAACCAACTATGTTTGCAAGCCTAAAAATTACCGCTTTGAATCCATAATTGTAAGCGTAGCTTATTATTAATGCTTCTGAAGCTAGTTTGGAAGCGCCATAAACAGAAATGGGTTTTAAGGGGGCATAATTTTCAGGTGTTGGAATTTGCTGGGCATCCCCGTAAACCGTCGATGTGGAAGCAAAAATTAGGGTTTTAACGCTGTCTGTTCTGCGAATTGCCTCTAGTAAGTTGAAGGTTGCGAGCACGTTTTGTTCGTAGTGAATTTTAGGATTTTCTGAGCTTATCTTGACCTCTGGGTTTGCTGCAAAATGAAAAACCGTTTCGCAACCATTTAAAGACTTCAAGATTTTTTCTGGAAACAGTAGATCACCTAAAACAAAACGGAAGTTCGGTGCATCCAGCCACCTTTTAATATTTTCAATACTTCCCGCACTTAAGTTATCGAAAACAACTACGGGTACATGTTCTGCACACAATCTGTCGACTAGGTGGCTTCCTATAAAGCCAGCTCCTCCGGTTATGAAAACTTTTCCGAAGCTCGGAGAGAGCATGTTTTTTCTTTTATAACTTTGCTTTTTTAAAGCTGTTGTTGCCAATTTATCTATATTTTGCTAAGGCAAGCCATAAGTGATCACTTTCGGGGCGAGGGATAGCCTCTAAACTACCGTTCTTCCGCACTAGGAAGCGCTGTTGTCTATGGGCTAAGAATTCTCCAATAATCGAAGCTTCTATACGATTTTTCCTTAACTCCTCGACAATTTTTTCAGAGTATCCCTTTTTTGAAGCTATGAGTAAGGCTCCGGAGCCGATTAACTGTAAAGGGTCTATTCCAAAGAATTTACAAATTTCAACAGTTTCTTTTGCTACTGGAATTTTTTCTTCAAAAATTTTAACACCGCAGTTTGAAGCGTCAGCCATTTCGTGGATCCCACCAAGAATACCGCCTTCAGTTGGATCATGCATAGCGTTCACGCCGTCAGTTTTGAAGGCCAGAATTGCCTCTTTTACGATGCTTATTTTTTCAAAGAACCTCTGAGCTGAATAAACCATCTCTTCATTTAAGCCACTTTTTAAAAGCAGTTCACAGCGTTCTGTTGCAAGGATAGCTGTTCCCTCAACTCCAGCGCTTTTTGTCAATATTAGTTTGTCGCCGGGTTTTGCCCCTCCGGCCGTCACATATTTTCCTCTATCGGTTATTCCCATGGCACAGCCGATAACAATTGGATTGGTAAGCCCAGGCGTAACTTCGCAATGTCCTCCTATGATTGCCATTCCAAGGTTCTTCGAGGCTTCATCCATTTGTGAGCATATAGCCTCAACTATTTGTTCATCAGCCTCCTCGGGTAAGAGAATGCAAGAGGAGAAGAAAGCTGGTTCAACGCCAAAGGTTGCAATGTCGTTGGCGTTGACGTTAACAGCAAGCCACCCAATTCGTTCAACAGCTCCAGTTATTGGGTCCATTGAAACTATGAAGGACTTATCGCCAGTGTCTATCACTGCGCCGTCAAACCCGGCCGAAGGCCCCAGGACTACTTCGCGTCTTTTCGCTCCAAGGTTTTTGAAGACTATATCCTTCAATATCTCCACTGGGACTTTTCCGGGGGGCAGTTTCATTTTTTGTTCCTTCTTTTAGCCTTTAAGTTGTGGCAGTATATGCCTAACAACTCTCACTATTGGCGTGGCTATTATAAGCCCAATGGTCATTTGTCCGATGTTTATGGGAACTTCGGCTATAGCGAAGACGCCTAGGAAAAATTGTTCGTAGAGGAAGTAGCCGAGAACCATCAATAATCCCCCAGAAACGCACGAAATGATTGTAAAACCATACTCTGGCTCGGAGATAAACGCAATGAACAAAATCATTAAGAATGCAAGCACACCTATTCCGGACCAAAAGCTTGCCGGAATAAAGAGGGTTGACATCGGATTTTCGGCGGAAACTATGCCGGAGTAAAGTTTAACAAGTCCACTGTAATATAGTGAGCCTACCAGAGTTACAAGCCCTCCGACGAGAGCCCCCGTTAGAACCGTGAAAAGTCTTAGTTCGTTTTTGGTATACGCCTTAGCAATGCCTTGTCCTTTTTTGCTAAGAAAACCCGTAACGAATCCTTCAACAGCTTTAATGATAAGCGTCGCCGGTGCATAGTAATAGTAGCCCAGTAGGAGGTCGGCAAACATGGAGCCGACTCCACCGGAAAAAGCACCAACGAAAGGTCCGAAAAGTATGGCTGCCATGTAAACCATTGTTTCACCGATGTTAAAGTAGCCTTTGGTGCTTGGCACATAAACCGTAAAACTGGCCGTAGCTATACACACAAGGGCTGTGAAAACAGCGGTTATGCTGGATTGTTTTGTTAGACTTTTCTTTTTCATCAGCCTCATCAACCATTAGTATATAGTATAGTTGCAACTTGACTATTTTTAATTTACTGTCGAATTTAAAATCAAAGCAAAAGTTTCAAGTCGTCAAAGGCTTGAAGAACCTTTAATCCACGGCTAGTGATTTTAAAAAACTTTCGTCCATTCTTTTCGTAACATGTAATAAGTCCCTTGCTTGAAAGCTCTTTTAAATGCTGATAGACAGCCGCTCTTGTCATGACCTCACCAAGCTTTTTCCATAATTCATAACCATATGCGTCTTTTTCGTTTAGAATTCTCAGTATTTTCTCTTTTGTGGTTAGCTCTAAGCCAACCACTGCGGTCTTTCTTTTCTTCGTCAAAGCTTGCAGAACTTCGGTTGCTTTGAGTCCGCTTCCTGTTATTAAGCACACAACCTTATCCATCCTGCCTATCAATCCTTGATTCATGAGTTTTTTAGCAGCAGCGTAAGTGGCTGCGCTTGCTGGTTCAGCGAAGACGCCTTCAAACTTTGCCATCTCTCTTTCCGCCAAGAATATTTCTTCGTCGGAAACAGCCAACGCTAAGCCTTTCGACTCTTTTATAGCATTTAAGGCTAAAATGCCATATGCTGGATTTTTTACTAAAATTGCAAGGGCATGGGTTGAAGGCTTCACTTTTAAGACTGGCTTATGGGTCTTTCGCAGATAGGCGTTAACTATTGGCGAACATCCTTCAGCTTGAACGCCAACAAGCTTTGGCAGCTTGCTTATCTTACCAGCTTTTTCAAGTTCTCTGAATCCTTTCCATATAGCATACAGTGTTCCGCCGCTTCCCATGGGAACTATAAACCATTCTGGGACACCTATCTGCTCGAAAACTTCGTAGGCTATGGTTTTGAGAGCCTCCAGAGCCAATGGATTCAGCTCAACGGAGCATTGATACCATCTTGTTTCTTTTGCGATTTCTTCAGCTTTTTCTAAGGCTTCATCAACTATCTCACCATACTCTTCAATCATAGCATCGTAAATGAGCATTTGGGCAAGTTTTCCTATGTCCACATTTTTGGGGACCACTATATGACATGCAAGTCCAAACTTTGCACAGTAGGCCGCCAGGGAAGCGCCAAGGTTGCCATTTGTAGCGCAAACCACTGATCTATAACCTAAGTCTAAAGCGTTTGAGACTAGAAGCGCCGCACATCTATCCCTGAAAGAGTTCGTGGGATTGCGTGTTTCATCCTTAAAGTAGAAATCTCCAAATCCGATGGTTCCGGTTAGTCTATGCGCCTTGTGGAGGGGTGTTCCGCCCTCACCCATGGAGACAACATTTTTAACTTCTGGCATAAAGTGTCTATAACGCCAGAAGTAAAAGCGCTCTGTAAGCTTTGTAACTTTAAACCGTTCATAATCATACTTGTATTCCAGCACGCCTCCACAGTTACCACAGAGAAACTTTGGTGGAAAAGCATCAAACTTTGAACCACACGAAACACATTCCAAAAACGTCATTTCCACATAATCCCTTGCAGCCCAAATTATTAAAGGATTTGTCTCGCTTTAAGCTTGATATCCTGAACAGTTGCACGAATATCATTTTTAATAAAACCAGATCTAAAAAGCTCAGCATCTCCTACTTTTCTAAAAGACTGTACAACCGCCCTTTTTTCCAAAATCCTCCTGAAATTAACTAGAGGATAGAAAAGGCCTCTAAAGGTTTCCTTAGCCTCTAGAAAGTGACCAGCCAAAACAAAGCCAATTCCGGCTAAAAAAGTTAGAAAGGAGTAAAGGGTAAGATGCCACCACAAATTTTTTAACTCATAGTTTTTAGCCATCGTGAAGATTCTGTTCTTAACAGAGTGCCATAGCTTCCTTGGATTCAAAGCTCTCACGGGGTCTCCATCATGAAAAACTACCGCGGTGGGAACAAAAACTATTTTATATCCAAGTAGCCTCACCCTGAAGGAGAAATCTGTGTCATCGTCGTAAATGAAGTATTCTGGATCGAAGCCTCCAACTTTTTCAAAAGCCTCAAGCCTTACTAAACATCCGGCGGAGGACGCGGCGAAAATTTCGGTAAGCGTTTGAAAGTTGTCTGCTTTTAAACCTCTTGGAGTGTACCATGTTCCTAAAGCGTCTATGGCTAGTCCAGCGTTGTCCATTAATTTTTTGTTGCTTGTCATCAGTATTTTCGCTTGAGCAACACCTATCTTCTCGTTGCTTTCCATGACTTTCACAAGCTCGGTTAGCCAGTTTTCGGTTACGTAGGCATCATTGTCGAGGAAAGCCAAGTACTTGCTTTCCGGATTTAGAATGGCCTTTCCAACGTTATGGGAGGCTGAAGGCCCTATATCATAGGCGTAATGGACAATTTTCGCTTTTGGAAAGTGCTGGTTAGTCCATGATTCCAAGTTTTCAGTTAAACAATCTACGATGATTACCTCATAGTTAGGGTAATTTGTCCGCATTAGATAGGTTAAACATTTTTCAAGCTGGTCTGTTCCTCTAAAGTTGATCACGACCACGGAAACCATGGGCCATTTGTTCGACAAGTGAGGAAGCCACCGTAAGTGTCTTTTCTGTTATGATATTTTGTCAGTTATGTAAACCCATTTCCGCATATTCTCTATTTGAACCTTCCAAAACTTGACATGTTCAAGACGCTTTACCAGTATGTTCAAGTTTTTTTCAAGGTAGTCGGCTAATTCGAAGTAACAGTCCGCATAACTTTTCGCCGAAAAATCTGCAGAGTCACAGACTCTCCATAAATATTCATTTATCTCCAACCCATTTGCCTCTTTAAGCAAATCCTTGAAAACGCTTCTACCCCGCTTGACATGTCTTCCAGAAGGTTTACCCAGACAGAGTTTATCACCTATATGGTCAGCTATTTTTTTGAGGAAGACACCGGACCAAATGTCGTCAAACCTGTCAATGCCATTGAAGTTCATGTAAAGCTGGTAAAAAGCTGGCACAATTTTTGACAGAAAAGAGGTGTTCATGCTGCAAATTCCAAAATAGGTTCCCTTTTCTACAACCACTTTGTCCCGTTTGTGCCCCATACTTTCTATTGAACATTTACCATCCAACCCACCATAATAAAGTATTGTTAAAGCGTCTAAGTCTGGGTGTCCACTCCAAAGTCCCATGTTTAAAACACATTTCGCACCCTCGTCTGTCCAGGTGTAGTCTTCTCTCCTACATGTTGGATCGTAAGGATGCCCCCTTGGGAAAATTGTTTGATCAATATTTAATCGGAGGTTTTCGATGGCATTGTACCATTTACCAGAAGCGTTAACTGTTACACCCTTTTCGCTAAACAGGTTATCGACATGTGACTCAAGAAAGTCCCTCGATATTTCGACATCATCATCTAACTCTATTATAACATCGGCGCCCTCCTCATAAGCCTTTAAGAAGCCAAAAGAAATCTCTGCATGACATTTCTCGGGGATAATTTTAACATATTTCCGATATGACCGCCCAAATCTATCCTTAAACCACTTTTCCCTTTCCTTTGGCCCATAGTACTCATGGAGCACCCTTGACAAGAGTTTCTCATTCAACCTGCGAACGTTTTCATCACCTTCATCTATAACCAGGATCTTAACCTCGTCTATAGACGAAGGGTTATTTGCAAGTACGTTAAGGTTTTCTAAGGGATTTATAGATGCGGTAACCACATATGCGTGCATTTAAATTCACTTTGGGATTCTGTATGCAAATTTCAATGTACATTTTATTCTATAAGCTTTTGCAGCCTCAGCCACAACGTCCATGAAAACAGCCTAGGATTCTAAATCGGACAGGAAGGCTAAGATCGACGAAACCTCTTTGGGAACAGTAATATTGGCGTTGAGTTCCTTTTCAAGATCAAGATTTCCGCCATCCGCGATCTCGATCCCCAAGTCTAAATCATGAAGTATCATGTAATCATAATCTTTAATAACTCTCGGTCCAAGGTCCTTTGGTTTTTTTAACTCGATTAAGGATGGCAAAAGCATGAGGATGATAAGGGACAGAACACTAAAAAATAGCAACATCACCATCGATAACGGATTCGAAGTCGGAGCCATTCCTTATCGTTTTCACTTTTTGGAAGGAATCATAATATAACGGTTTCCATTTCCAGAATGCATAGTTTTTTCCCAGCAATTGTTGTTTTTTCCAATAAGCTTTGAAAACAAGAGATCCAAGAGAGCTTTCATACATATTGGAATATTATATAGAAATACGAAAATCAGAAGAGGGATAAGCCATTGAACTCGTATTCTGCCATCTAGATATGTTCCAACACCAACCTCATAAAAAGGTGCGAAATTTCCAACGGTGCTATACATAGAAATGAACATGGCAGCCCAAAATGGAGAAAGCCACTGAGAGTATTTCAAAATGAAAAGCGGGATGCCAACAATCCATGAAAGAAGTGCTATGATTGGCATGAAGTAGACGTTAAGCAGAAGTAGCCCATCAACTTTTTGGATGAACGTAAGCTTATCGCTTCTCAAAAGGTTTATGGAGTGTTTGAAGGCGCATTGCATGTGACCCTTAGCCCATCGGTATCGCTGTTTCCAGTAAGCCCACCAGTTTTCCACAGCCTCCTCGTAGCATTCCGCGTCTAAAACATATTTGACCATGTAGCCTGCAAGGTAAACTCTGAAAGTTAGGTCGGTGTCCTCCGCGAGCATTCGCTCATCCCAGCCGCCAAGCTCTTCTAAAAGTTCTCGGCGGAAACCACCAACTGTGCCGCCGAACTGAGTTATAAGGCCTAGTTTGTCACGAGCTTCTTGATCAACACGATACCCGCCTATTCTTTCCAACGCAACAAGTCGCGTAACGATGTTTTGCGGCTCGTTTAAAACAACGACTCTGCCTTGAACAGCGCCAACTTTGGGGTCTGCAAACTCTTTAACGAGTTTTTCTACGATGCATCTCTGTGGGTAGTAGTCTGCGTCAAAACATAGGACTATCTCGCCATCGGCGTGTTTTAACCCAGCATTTAGGGCAGAAGCTTTTCCACGTCCACCTTCATGTTCACGACGGTGAAGTACCTTAATATAATTGTAGCTTTTAGCGTATCGCTCAGCTATTTTTCCAGTATCATCCCATGATGCATCATCAACGACTATTACTTGTAGTTTATCCTTTGGATATGTTAGCTCTGTAATCCTTTGGAGAAGCCTTCCAATAACCTGTTCTTCATTGCGGGCAGGTATCAAAATTGAAACTGTAGGCTGGTAACATCCATTGGTAAAGCCTAAATTCGCTTTATTTTTCTGGTTATGTTTAAGTACTGTTATGGTGAAAATGTAGTGACGAAGTAAATAAACAACCATTACACCAGTTAGAAGAAGAAACAGAGCCTCTAAGAACTCAATAAACACTATCGCCGTCACCACTCACTATTCCTAGATTTCACCAAAAATGTTAAGCTGGTGGACCAAAAGGAAACAATCCAGAGTAAATTTAACAATGGATTCAGAAAAAGAAACAAAGCGTTAAAACCATCACCGAAACAGGAGGAAACGACGCCGACAAACATGGAAAACAAGGTACTCCAAATAAAACAGACCGCATTTCCAACTAAAAGGATGATTAACTTTCTTTCTAACGAACCATTTAACGGAAAAAGCATGCATACAAAGAATATGTTAAAAGTGAGTAATGCTTGAAGGGTTTCGTCGGAAACACGCAACAAATAGGAAGAAAAGATAATAATGAAGCCAGCAATCAGCCCAATGAGCACATGCCTCAAATTCACATCTTCCACATCTCCGTTAAACAGAGTGGACGCCCAAGTTACGCTTGGATAAATCTGAATATCTTCTGTTTGAACATTAAAAAATTGTGAAAAAGCGTTTATTTATTAAAAACCATTCGGTCTAAAACTGAGACTAAGGTTTGGAAAACCTCTTCAGCTGTTAGATTGTCCACGTCTAATATTAACTGGAAGGGTGTGAAGTCTTCGCCTAGTCTGAAACCGTAGAGTTTCCTGTAAATGGCTTTGGTTTTTTCTTCTTTGTTTCTTAACGCCTCTAAAGCCTTTTTAATGCTTATTCCGTCTCTCTTGGCAACCCTTTCAGCCCTTTTTTTTAGGGATGCCTCTAGCCATATCTTAAAGCCATTCTTAAGAAGCCATGGCATGGTCCAACTGTCTAATATGACGTCGCCTTGTCCCGCCACTTCCAAGAGTTTCTGGTCCACAGCTTTGTCGAACTCCAAATTTTTTTCTCTGGTTTCTAGAAAGGCTAAGCCTTCCCGGCTTTCCCACCAACCTTTTTCAAGGGGCATATAGCCCTTTTCTATGGCTAGAGCCTTTAGAGCGTCTCCTCCAGAATAATATTTTAAGCCGTATTTTTCAGCCAGCTTCTTGGCAACTGTGCTTTTACCACTCCCAGCCATCCCGCAGATACAGATGACGACCGATTCTTTCACCATCTTCCTAGCCTCAGCTTGCGGCTGTTAGACTTCTTGCAGCTTGTTTTAAAGCGCTTTTCAAACAGTTGGGACAGAGTTGGCCGCCATAAATTCTTGAAACTCTTCTTTTTGAACTGGTAAGTTTTCTCACCTCGAACGGAAGCATCCTCGGAATCCCAGCAAGTGGTTTACCGCACATACTGCAACTAGTTTTGGCTGGTACTTCGCGTTTAAAGTGCACGCCTGTACGTCCACCTGGCAACGCTTTTGAGACGCGTTTTCGACTTCTAGTTCGAAGGGCTGGTTTAGGCATTTTCACATCACTCCACACTAACTAGGCCAAACAAGTGGGAGAACAGTGTACTGAAAAGGAAATAACATAAGGTGTACCACCAGAATATCGACGAACCAAACAATGGAATAGGCAGATGCCAACCTACACCTGGAAAATAAGCAATTTCAGCTTCGCCGTATATCCCTCTAAGAAAGAACCAGATAATCCATAAAGGAACAATAAATATGAGCATTACTTTGGTTGATTGCCACGAAATTTTAGCGTTAAGCTGTAAAATGTACTGTTGTTTTTTCATAAGCTTTTCCATCCGCTTTTTATCTCCGCTTTTTTGGGCCTCCCGCCACTGTTTATAAAAGTCTGAGATTTCTTTTCTCCAAGCCTTCAGTTTTTCAGGGTCTGTTGAGAGACGATTTGCAAGAGTCATTAAGAAGGTGAGGGAAGCAGCTAGCAAGAAGAAGAAAAGCGTTGACCCGGGAGGGGTTGTGGGTAACATTTTAATACTCCTCCATTTCAGCCTCCAAATATTCTTCTAAAGGCTGGGTACATTTCAGCCACCCTTTCCCGCACTAAAATCTCGTAGTATTGGTAGATTATGCCAACGGAGAGGAGAATCCCAATGCCAGAGCCGAAAACTCCAAAGAAGTCTGATAAGCCTGCGATAAGCCCAACTATTATTCCGCCAAGCACAGTCACGGCTGGAATGTAGCGTTTAAGAATCTGTTCAACGGCTTTTTCAGAACGCCGGTAACCCGGAATCTGCATACCAGAGTCCACAAGCTGCTTTGCAACCGTGGAAGGCCCTAAGCCGCCCACTTCAAGCCATGTAAGTGAAAAAATAACACAGAAAACCATCAAGATTATGAGATATCCTACGGCTCTTAAAGGCTCATTCAGAACATTTGAAAGGTTCCCGGGAGAGGTTACGTAATAGACTAACCCCCCGGCTGGCACATACTGGTCACCTTGCAGCTTGTACCAGCCTAACAGGTCTGTCCAAAAGTTTCCTCCTTGAGGCCGGCTCCAATTATACCACAAGAGATAAGAGAAGAAATATATGTTAGCGAAGAGGGCTGAAGCAAAAATTACCGGAAGGTTTGAGACATATAAGAGCTTGATTGGGTAGCGGCTCCTAAAACCGCGATAGCCCGCGTAAGACAACGGCAACTCTACTCTGACACCTTCCATATAAATTATCACAAGAAAAGCGGCTATTGTGGCTATGAGGCCTGTCAGGGAGGGAAAGTTTCCGGGCCTCAACAGCAAGCCGGTTACAGATTGTCCGCTCATCAAGGTTTGTGCCAATGCAACAAAGATTCCGAAGCCGCCGTATTGGTCAACTGGTGAAGGGTTGAAGCATTCCCAGAATATTTGTTGCGCCACACCCGCCATTATGAAGAGGCTTATTCCACTGCCGAAACCCCAGCCCTTCTGGATAAGCTCATCTAAAAGCATAACGATCACCCCAGCGGCTAACAATTGCAAGAAAATTATAATGGCTGTTGTACCGGACAACTGACCGTACATGCCGCTTATTATGTAAGCAGACGCTTGAATGCCTGTCAATATCAAGGCGAGGACCTTGCTTGCAGCTGTGAAAAGGGCTCTGTCTTCGGGTTTTGACATGTCGCACTCAATCATAGCTGAGCCCACTAAGAGCTGTAAAATGAGACCGGCGGTTACTATTGGGCCTATGCCTAGCTCCATTAGAGTGCCGCGGCTTGAGGCAAAAATTATTCTTAGAGGAGCGAATGCTTCCTCTCTTTGGATTCCGTAGAGGCGACAAGCATCGCTGGCCATGACGAGGTATATTATGAGCGCTATGGCTGTCCAGAAAAGCTTCTCGTTAAAACTTACTCTCCGCTCTGGAGCCTTAACCTCTGGAATGAATCTTGCAAGAGGCCTGAAAAAGTTTAAGAATCTTCCAGCCATGGATTAACCTTACTACTCCTCAGATTCTTCCATGGATTCTACTAAAACTTGTCCCCCGGCTTCTTTTATCTTTTCAGCTGCAGACCTTGAACATGAAGTAACTTTCACCACTAACGGTTTAGTAACTTTTCCGGTTCCTAAGAGCTTTGTTATTCCAAATTTTTCCAAGTCCACGAAGATTTTGCCTTCTTCTTCCTTTGGCTGGAATTTTTCAATGTTTTCTTCTAGTTCTCCAACGTTTATGGCTTTAACTATTCGTTTAATGCTTTGGGGAGAGGTAAAACCTTTCTTGCCGAAGTATTCTGGTTCATATCTCATGACATAAGTCCATCCATGCTTATGGCGGCCAGCCTTTCTATAACCCTTCGAGCCTGATTTTCTATGCTGGCCTACTCTTCCGTAGCCGCATGTTCGTGAACCACGTTTTTTGCGAATTTTCCTAAGCTTGTGGGGCATATTTACTAACCAGCCATTTTGCTTATGGTGCTTTCTTTAATGGCTTTCTTAAGCCTTATTTCCAACACTCCGTTCTTATAAGTTGTATACATAGATTCCGGGACAACGGTTTCGGGCAAAGTTAGACGTCTACAATATCTGCGGTTTTGAGATTTCGCTAGCAGAGTTAGCTGATTCTTTTCCACATTGATTTTTATGTTTTCTCTTTTGAAGCCTTTGAGCTCTGTAACAATAATTACATAATTTTCATCATCGAAAACGTCCAGCAAAGGTTTAGGTTCTTTCCATTGTGAAGCAGTTTTTCCGTCAATCTTTAATCGTTTACGTGGGTACGTGTAAGGATTTCCCTTGGCTTTGAATTCATCAAATCTAATAGTTTTTAGATGTTTCCTACCTTCAGCTTCGTCCAACCTTCTTACAGCTTTAAACCATTTGGGACGCCGGTTGCTTCTCCGCCACCTCATTTCAAACCTTCTCCCTTATAGCATAATGGCATTCGTAAACTGGCTATAAAAGGTATCGCCTTAAAAATGTCATATAAGAAGAGGCTAAATCATCCGTTCCAATAAGTCATTTATTTTTTCGCCTCTATAGCCAAGTTCGCCGCCCATGTTGTAGCCCTTCTTTATTTTGCCCTTGAAGCCTTTTGTCGGCGGATGTAGCCTAAAATATGGTTGTACACTAGGAAGTTTCCAATATTCAACTTTGCAGTTATGTATGGCTTCCGCTAGATCCTCCAGTGATTTGAAGCCAAATTTTTGCGCGTATTCATCTGTTAACTTTTTGTTTCCAGCCAATCTTCCCTTCTTTTTCAGCAAGTTAGCTATGATTTCTTTCGAAACTTCTCCCCATGTAACGAAATTTTGTGCCGTTTTGAGCATCCCAAGAAATGATGGGCGATTGTCTATTAAAATGGCATAGTTATTTCTTTTTAGGTTTAGAATACGTAGGGTTTCCCTAACCTGCAATGGTGCGCTTATGATCCCTCGAACCCTCACAGCTGCAATGCATTTGCGTTCTTGATGTGGCTCCGCCAACTATCTCACCCAGTCCACGGGAGTTGTCAGACTGTAAGTTTTCTTTAGAGCATCAAAAACAGCATAAGCAAATGACGGAACAGTTCTTGTTGAGCCGTAGCTTCTAGTCCAACAATCCTTTATTCCAGCAAGTCCAAGGATAACTTTTGCAACCTCACTGGCAACAAGTCCTAACCCCCTCGGGCCGGGGATTACAACAACTCTAACGCCTCCGCATTTTCCCTCCACTTGAAAAGGCACAGAGTGGGGTTTTCCACATCCACACTCCCAGCTTCCGCATCCTCGTCTGATTGGAGTTATATTGAGCCTAGCATCCGTAGCTGCTTTCTCTATAGCTGTTCGCACTTGGCTTGCCTTGCCAGCGCCAAGTCCAAGGAAACCGTCCCTATTTCCAACAGCAACTATGGCTTTAAACCTAGACTTTTCCCCGGCATCAGTCTGCTTTTGAACAAGATTTATGTTTATAACTTCCTCTTGAAGGCCCGGGAGCAAAGCATCAACAATTTGAGGTTCCCGAATTGGTAAACCTTCCATGAAAACTTCTTCAATAGAGGTTATTTTGCCTTCTTGAACAAGCTTTCCAAGACGTGTTTTTGGAACCCACTGTTCCAGACTGCTAGCTTTACTCGCCACGACCTCTACCTCCACCTTTAAATGCTGCAACTACAGCCTTTTTAACCTCTTCAAAATGCTCAGGAAGTTGCTCCGGTGAGATTTTATTCTCCAAATATTTAGAGAATACAATCATATACTTTTCAGCGTTAACCGACAAGCTTCTAGCATACTGGGCTATATGCAGACCCTTTATTCTATCCTCATCTGGAAGCTTTTCCTCTCCATGGGGAACGGATAACCCTGCGTCTAAAACCCCTTTTAAGGCAGCGAAAACTCTTGCGCCTTTCGTTGGGGAATGCAGTCCAATGTCCAAAACAGCCTCATCTACGCCTTTAGCTTTGGCCTTTAACCCGCAAAGAAGCCCAGTTAAATAGGCTGCGGGAACATTACCTCTCGGAGCCCTCCAGCCGAACTTTTTTAGGAGTTCTCTGCTGTGAGCTGAAACCAAAACTTCATCGCCTCTGGGTTTAGCTGTAACTATTTGGACGAGAATGTTTTTCAGCGAGCCGCGAACCACAAGTCTCGGCTTCCCAGAAAGTATCAACGCTTTCCGTTTTCGATAGTTTGTTTTTCCTTCCCTCCTCCGACGGTAGGGTACACAGTAGCGGGCATTTCTCGCCATTAACGCTTCCTCCACAAGTCATGCGCCTTAATGTAGCGCTCCATGTCTGCAACAGACGCGAACCTTCCACTTTTCACCATCGTGTACAGTTTTCGATAGGTGCTCTCAGTAATGATCTTCCCGATTTTAAGCTCGCGAAGCCTCTTCCGCAAGGCCCTAACCTTATTCATCCAAGCTTCTTTCTTGGAGATTTTTGCACCAGTTGCCCCACCCCTGCTTCCTGGGCCGCGTCTCAAGCCTTTCTTCCTCTTTTCATGAACAACCCTTGCTCTCGCGCGGCTAACACCTTTCTCTTTTATGGGCTTGATTACGCCTTCATGGATAAGCTTTTTAATTTCCTCACGGGTTATCGCAGCTTCTACGTCCTCTATTCTGTTCGGGTCTATCCAAACCCTTTCTTGGCCGACTTTCAATATTTGTGCGGCTAGGCGTCGCTGGCTTCTAAGATTTGTCATTGCTTATCTTCTCCTCCTTCTTCTTTTTTGCGTTTCCTTCACCTTTTCCTCTTCGACCTCCTCTGCCTTCTCTTTTTCTATAGATTTTTCCTCGACTTTTTCTTTTGCTTCGCTAAGATTCAAAACGACTATTCTCTTTTTTCTTGCCTCTTGAAGGATTTGCATTCGCTTCTTTTTTCCAACTGTATGGGCAATTCGTACCGCTTGGGTTTTTGCATCAACTTTTTTAAGGTCTTCGATGTTATAAACCAAAACTTCCTCATAGCCTGAGGGGTGGATACCTCTAGAAGCTTTCGGCCCTCGGTATCCAACGTTTACCGTTTGAGGCCAACCCTTGATTTTCCTCCGCATTTTGTTGTCTATGCCTTTTGGTCTACGCCAATTCTCTTTTAAACGGTCATACCGCCAACTTTCATGTCTGACAAAGTCCGGCTTCTTCTTTTTTATCTTAGCCCTCAAACGCAAGGCTTTTTCCAAAGTCACGCTTTTCGACTCACTCATATTTAATTCATCCCCTCACCACGTTCGTATAGGTATACGCCGTCTAAGAAAACCCGCGGGTCTTTTCTTTTCACTTTGGTGGCTTGCTCTATGTTGGCTGCTGTTTGGCTTACATCTTCAATGTTGATTCCTTGAACTATCACATCGTCGCCTGAAACTTTGACTTTCGCGTTGCCTACTATTTTCGCTTTTCTCGGGTTTCTCTCACCGGTGAAATTTTCAATTAAAACAGTGTTACCTTGAACCTTAACCGAAATTGGAAAGTGAGAGAAAACTATTTTCAACTTGTAGGTGAAGCCCTTTCTAACTCCGGTGATCATGTTGTTGATATGCGCATAAACAGTGCCAACAAGGGCGCTTTCTTTTTTGCGCGGCCAATTAGCCCAGATTCTAAGGGTTTTTCCTTGAAGCTCCATTGAGATAGGAGCGTACGAAAAATCTCTTGTAAGAGAGCCGAGGGCGCCTTTAACGGTTACTTTTTTGCCTTCTAATGTAACTTCAACGTCGTCTGGAATTTGCAGAACCTTTGAGACCTCTACAGCCCGCATTGTAAAGCCCTCTCTTTAGTATACAAATGCTAGAAGTCTCCCTCCGATTTTTTTCTCCTTAGCATCCCTGTGGGAAAGCACGCCTTTCGACGTCGAGATAATTAATAATCCCACATCTCTGGACGGCAAAAACTTTTTCTCCCAATCTTCAATCTTGTCTACACTAACGGCGAAACGGGGTTTGATGGCGCCACACTTATTTATTCTGCCCAAAAGCTGAACTTTAAATTTCCCAGCGCGTCCATCATCTATAAATTCAAACTCGCCAATGTATCCGTGTAACTGCATAACTCTTAAAACTTTACCGAGAAGTTTAGAGGCTGGGCTAATTACGCATTCGCGCTTGTTGCGTAACTCGTTGTTTAGTATTGTTGTCAAGCCGTTTGCCAACACATCCATAGCCTTAGCCTCATTCATATTTTTGGAAGCCTAATTTTTTAGCCACTTCCCTAAAACAATGCCTACATAAATATAAATTATAACGCCGAATAATGGGTCCATAGGAACCACATCTTATACAAGGCCTTGAACCTTTACCGTATTTCCGCTCTTTCTTAGGTTTCTGTTTGGCCATAACCTTTCACCCCTTTTAGACTATTTCAACCCCTAAGGTGTCTTTAACAAAAACCATGGCCTCCTCTGGAGTTAAAATATGCCCAGCACCAACTTTTGACCTAGCTCTTTGCCTGTTTTTAACACGCCAACCAGGTCGATTTAGGGACACGCAAACATCCATGCCAAATATGCCAATTTCCGGGTCATATTTCACTCCAGGAATTTCTATGTGCTCTTTTATGCCGAAAGCGAAGTTTCCATGCTTGTCGAAACAGCTCCTTGGAAGCTTGTAATCAATAACATGCAAGACTTTCTTCAGAAAGTCTAGAGCCTTTTGCTTTCTAAGAGTAACTATGCATGCCATAGGTTCGCCACGTCTAATTCCGAAATCTCTTATTGTCTTCTTCGCTTTCCTCTTGCATGGATTTTGTCCGGTTAATTCCTTCAAAACTTTTGATGCTTTCTCAAGGGGCTCCCCGGATTTTCCGACACTTATGTTTACAACAACCTTGTCTATTTTTGGTTTAAGCATAGGGTTTTCTTCCCATTTTTTCCGGATTTCATCCTCAGACATTTTGTTTGGCCTCCGGTAAAGATATTAAGGGTTGTTCTTCGCCTATTGCAAAGACAAAGTCTAGAATTGTTTGGTAACGGTTTCCTTTCTCATCTTCTATGGTCACTATGGAGTCTTTGCGTTTCTTGCCTTTTGCCTCCTCGATAGCGATTATTCTACCACATTTCCCCATGTTTTTGCCGCCGGTTATTAACACGAAGTCCTTTTCTTTCATTTTTATGTGTCCAATGATCCGCCTGTCTGGAAGGTTCAGCTGAACTGTGTCAAAGGTATCGTAAACGTCTTCTTGTGGGTTCCTTGGATCCGCCACCTTTATGAGAACATTTGAGCCGTCATGAAGGTTTAACTGTACATGACCATTTTTTACAGTTGTTTTGTTTTCTATCCTACAGAGTTTAAATGTTGTTTCTTCCCCAGTTATTGGATGGAGAATAAAGCCCTTGTGAGACGGCAATATACGGAAGTGTTTGTCTGCCTCTGGAAGTGAAACAACATCCATAAGCCCCACAGGAAACTTGTCTTCGCGTCTAACCTTTCCATCTACGTAAACCTTTCCTTGGGAAGCAATTATTTTAGCTTCTTTCCTCGTTTTTGCAACTCCGAGGATTTCACGCAGAATTACGGTTAAGGGGAGACAGTTTTCAAGCGAGTGTGGACCTGGTTTCGGCTTTACAACCCATACAAACTCTTTTCTATGGATAGGCCAGACTTTTGGCGCTGGCTTCCGTTTCAGACCCATTGACCCACCTTTTTTACCCAACCTTTAATTCCTCCGACGACTTTCTTTTTCTTGTCCCGGTTTTCGCCTCTGGCTTAGCCGCTTCCGCTCCTTTAACAGCTTTCTTTGTTGCTTTCTTCTTTTTTCCTGGTTTCTCTGCCTCCAAGGCTAGTGGAAACTCAGCCACCGCTTTTTCTTCTGAGGGTTTTTCCTCAACTTTTACTGCTTCTGGGGGTTTCTCCGTTACCTCCACAGCTTTTTCAGTTGCTGCCTCCACTTTTTCTTTCGTTTTCTTTCTTCTTTCCAAAATTTTCCTTCGCCATTTGTCGTCTAAATTAAGCTTGGTTATCATGACTTTTGATGGATGAACGGGGACAAAAACAGTTGTACCATCAACCTTCTCTCGGGTTAAACCTTCAACGTAGATGCGGTATTTTTTCCGATCCACACGGGAAACTTTCCCCTCGAATCCTTTGCGGTCGCCTCGCATGACGCGGACTGTGTCGCCGCTTCTCACAGGCAAGCTTCGCGTGCCGTAGGTTTTCCTTAACTCTGGAGACAGCGGAGCTGCAAATTGTTTATAGCGTACGTGGTCAGCCGCCTGGAACAGTGCTTTCCTTTGCTTTGAAGGTTTAGATGTTTTAGCTGCTTGCATAGGCCTACCCCGCTATATTATTATGCTGGCTGCGCTGGCTATCCTCGGCCATCTTTCCGCAGCCTCCTTTGCAACAGGTCCGCGGATTTCAGAACCCTTCATCTCGCCCTCCGGAGTTATTATCACAGCAGCATTATCTTCAAATTGAATCCATACACCATCAGCTCTGCGGAAGGGCTTTTTCTGCCTGACTATAACCGCTTGGAAAATTTTTCTACGCATATCCGGCGTTCCACGCTTAACGGAAACCGTTACGCGATCTCCCACAGCCGCGGATGGCAAGCGGCCTAGCCTTCCCTTGTAGCCTAAAACTTGAATTAAACGTAATTCTCTCGCTCCAGTGTTGTCTGTGCACTTCAATATAGCGCCAGTAGGCAGCCCCCGTGAAATCTTTGGTCTTTGCCCGATCACTCCTTTTGCAACTAGGCCCCTTGTCTTTGCCTTTGCAGCCATTTTACTTCTCCTCCTCCCTCTTCTCAACAACAACGAAGGAGACGGTTTTGCTTATCGGCCTGCATTCAGCTATTGTAACGTAATCGCCCTCCTTCGCGTCTATGCATGGTGGGTTGTGGGCGGGTATGCGACTGTATCGTCTCTCATATCTCATGAACTTTGACACATATTTTAGATAATCGTGTCGCACTATTACGGTATTATTCATTTTGGCGCTGACAACAACGCCTTCTAATATGCGTCCTCTTACTGGAAGATTTCCATGGAAGGGGCAGTTCCGGTCGTTACACGTTTTTTTCGGCACTTTGAAAGTAAGCGCCATCACCATAACCTCTTAACTCGCTTTTTAAGGCGGTCTTCAGGTCTTCCAACAAGAAGTTTTCCATCAACCTCCACAATAGTGCCGTCAAAAAATTTGAAATGAAAAATTGACGTATCTTTAATAATTATCTTCCTTTCACCATTATGAAGTATCGTGAAAGTGTTCTTTGTCTCATCAATAACTCTACCTTGTATGCCTATATAGTTCGGGTTAGTGCTTTTGGCGACTTTAGCTTCTGTTCCAATAAACTCGTAGCGTATAATGTCAGGCGTTACTCTCATTTGCTCTCCTTCCTCCTTTAGATGCCTGAGATAGGGAAGCTTCAATCTTCTGCTCGTTTTCAATTGTTAATATTCGGGCGATTGCTTTTCGCAGCTCCTTTATTCGCGCAGGATTTTCTACGGCGCCCCCGGCTTTAACCATGGTTTTTAGCCTGACCAACTCTGTTCGGAATTCATTTAGTTTTTTAGCTCGCTCCTCCGGCGACAGCTCTCTTATCTCTTTAACTCGGATTATTGGCATTTACTTAGCAGCCTCCTCTTCTCCGCTTGTTTCTTCAACTTCCTTCTCCTTTTCAACCTCTCTCGGCGCGGTGTCTGCGGGTTTACTATCTTCTGTCACTTCTGATTCTACCTCTGCCGGAAGAGTTTCCGCTATTTCGATTTTGTCTGGAAACTTTGCGTCTGGAGGCATTATCCTAACTTTAACTCCAAAAATGCCTGGCTTTAATTGCACATGAACTTCAGCTTTCCGCATATATTTTATTGCGGGATCGCCGCACTTAGGTAGGTAACCCGCCTTAAACTTTTCGTATCGTGCTCTCTCAGTTCTCAGCTTTCCGCTGATTATGATTTCTACACCTAAAGCTCCGGCTTCCATCACTTGATTTAGAGCCCAGAAGCCTGCCCGCCTGAAATGTACGCCTCTTTCCAGGGCGGAGGCTATCCGCGTGGCAACAATATGGGGGTTTAGCTCTGGAACCTCTATTTCGGAAACCGAAATCTGTGGATTTGAAACGCCGAACTTTTCCTCTAAAGTTTTGGCAAGCTCTCTTATGGTTTCGCCGCTCCGCCCTATTACAAGTCCCGGACGCATAGCATAAATGACAATGTGAGTGCCAAGCGGGGTTTCTGCAATATTCACTCCACCATACCCGGCCCTTTCAAGTTTTCTCTGCAAGAACTCGTCTATTTCCGCCCTTTTCTTGGACTTGGATATAAAATGTTTCACAACAGCCATTTAAGATTCCTCCGTAACTGTTTCCGGCTGTTCCTCTAGGACTAACTCAATGTGAGTTAAAGTCTCAAATTTTGGAGTGGCCCTCCCAAAAGCCCTAGGCATGTAATGCTTGATCTTCATTCCCGGATACGCTGACGCATGAATTATTTTCAGCCTTTCTGTGTCCAAGCCCTTATTTTCAGCGTTGGCTTCGGCTCCTCCAAGAATCTTTAAGATCTGCTTGGCTGCTTTGACTGGATATCTGCCAGCATAAGCTTTTTCTAGACCGTGACGGTGTCCCGCCTTCTTTTTAAACCGCGTGAAAGGAACGGCCCTCCTTTTGGCTATAACATCCAGTAGAAATCTTTTAGCTTCGTTAAGGGTCATTCCCTTGATGGTTTTACATATTTCGCGGGCTGATTTAGGGGATACTCTAACCTCCCGCCCGCTAGCCTTAACCGTTTTTTCCGGGTCTAATGCTTCTTCAGGTATTGAATATCCCCACTCTGGCACTTAATAGACTCTCCAACTGTGCAATTGAACAGCTACATGGCGATTTATATGGTTTTCCATTTAGTTAAAGATGTTTCCAGAAGGTCTACTGGCCAAAAGCACACTTAAGCCTTCAAGAATCCAAAAAGCAGTGAAAGGTGTAGGAGAGAGCCATTGGTTTTGGTTCACCGTCAAAGTGTTGCGATTCCTTTATCTCCGGCGACCTCCTAGTATCCAGAGGCGGTGATAGCCCTTGAGTGCGAGTAAAGGCGTCATAACCATGTTACATGGTGCTGGCGGAACAATAATGCATGAACTTGTCAGAAACTATATCGTAAAGTATTTTGGCGGTTTTAGCAACGCAGAAGTCCCTCTCGAAGCACTTGATGACGCGGCGGCTGTTGGCGACATTGTTTTGAAAAGCGACTCCCACGCCGTAAAACCCATATTCTTTCCGGGTGGAGACATCGGGCGCTTAGCTGTTTCCGGCACAGTAAACGATATCGCTGTTCTGGGAGCTGAACCCTACGCTTTGGCATGCGGCTTCATCCTTGAAGAAGGACTAGCACTATCCGATTTCGAAAGGATTTTGGCAAGCATGCATCAGACATGCCAAGAGGCAGGCGTGAGCATAATTACAGGCGACACAAAGGTTATAGAGAAGGGCAACTTAGGCGGATGCGTCATAAACGTTTCAGGCATAGGTAGGAGAACCGAAGCCTTAGAAAAGAATTTAAATGTTGTGAAACGTTTTAGAGGCGACTTCAAGGCACGGTGGATTTTGGACTCTAACCTCAGCCCCGGCGACAAAATAATCTTGTCTGGAACCATTGCTGACCACGGCTTGGCGGTTCTGTCAGCCCAAGAAGGCTTAAGCTTCGGAAGCGACATAAAATCAGATGTCAAACCTTTAAACCGTCTAATCCAGCGCATGCTCTGCGAGGTGGGTGGCATAACAGCCATGAAAGACCCCACCCGTGGCGGTTTAGCTGACGCTCTCAACGAGTTCAGCGAAAAATCCAACGTAGGGATCATAATCTATGAGGATAAAATCCCTATTAGAAACGATGTTAGGGCAGCTTGCGAAATGCTAGGCTTAGATCCGTTGGAAGTTGGGAATGAGGGTAAGATAGTTATAGGCGTCGTGAAAGAGAAAGCCGAAGAACTTCTAGAACTTTTGAGAACAACAGAGGAAGGGAGGGGAGCCGAAATGATAGGCGAAGCTACAGACGCCTTTGCAGGAGTTGCTATGCAAACCGTCGTTGGCGGGAAAAGAATAATTCCGAGACCCGTTGGAGATCCTGTCCCAAGGATTTGCTAGGAGACTATTTGGATTTTCTCCAGAGGTCTGAAACTCTTCCAGCCTTAACAAGTTTCCATCTGCCAAAGAAATCCTTCTTGTAAAAGTGGAATAAGCCACAACGGCTACATTGCATAACTCGGCGCCCTTTCTCGAAATCCATTTCATATAAAACCAAAGGTGAGCCGCAGTCAACACATTTACCTGTGTACGCCCTATCGCTTTCACCGCTCATCTTCGAACACACGCCTCTATACAGTTTGAATTTTCCAGTGTTTAAGCTTAACCAATAAATGAACAGAGAAAAAGGCTAGTTAGGGTGAGGGGGGTTGTAGCGATGATTGGATAGCTGCCGGTTGAATTGGTGCCTGCGCTGTTTTTATGGAGAAAAAGCCTACAGCCATAAGTATCCATGAAATCCAAACTATAATAATGCCTATTAGTGGTATCACGGCACCTATAAGCCAGACTAAACCGGCGGTTCCAAAAAGTTTCTCATCTGACCTTGCAGAAAGCGCGTTTAACGATTTTCTAAACAGTATTGCTGAGACAATACCAGCAATGTAGAATACTAGGAGAGCTCCTATAACGGTTCCAACAATTCGCCAAAGAATATCCATATGGCCCATAAAATATTGTTGAACTTCTAAAAGATTGGCCCAATTTAATCCCATAGCTAGCACTTGCAGGGCAAGCATTACGAATATGGTTGTGGTTGCCGCTATGCCGACAATTATGGCGATAACTCCATAAAGAGCGTTGTTAAATATGCCACCGTCTTGGTAATGATCCGCGAAACCCTTTAACGCAATCAAAACCAGAATAATTCCAACAATCAGTAGAAACAATGTGTAAGCTGATTTGAATAAGCCGAGAAGACTTATAACCATCAGTATTGCACCTACACCGCCTAACGCCTTGTTTGATTCAAGACTCATAGTTTTTAACCTCGCTTAGAGGCGATTCATGTTATATCGCATTCTGAATAAAAGCTTTATCTGATGGATTTCGCCCAGATCCGACATGTTCCTTCCATGCTTACCATGCATGCCCCCACAGGTTTCTGCGGGGTGCAAATTTTCATGAAAAGAGGGCACTCGGTAGGCCTAATTTTTCCAATCATAACGAGGTGACACTGACACCCGGGCGGCAAATCCCTACCACGAGTGATACGTACTCTAAACTTTTCTCTTGCATCAAAAGCCGCATGCTCATCTTTTAGCCTGAACGCTGACGATGGCAGTTTTCCCAGTCCTCGCCATTCACCGTCCACGATGTCAAAGGCTTTATACATGGCTTCTTGAGCTTTAGTATTGCCCTCCCAACTTACAGCCCTAACATACTCGTTTTCAAGTCTCGCTACGCCTTCCCTAAGTTGTTTCAGAACCATGTAGATGGCGAATAACACATCTAGTGGTTCGAATCCAGCAACGACGGTGGGCATGCGGTAAGCTTTTGGAAAGATTTCATAAGCCTTTAACCCTATAACAGTGCTCACATGTCCAGGGGCGATGAAACCGTCTATATGAAGGTCGCCTATTCCCAGCAGAAGCTCCATAGCTGGCGGAATGAGACGATGAGAAACAAGAAAACTAAGGTTTTTAGGAGGTTTCCTTAAGATTTCTATAGCCGTTGAAGGTGCTGTGGTTTCAAAACCGATGGCAAAGAAAACGAACTCCTTACTCGGTTCTTTTTCAGCCATTCGGACAGCGTCTAAAACGCTGTAAACAACTCGGACGTCAGCGCCCTTAGCTTTAGCATCTAAAAGAGATTGCTCAGAGCCTGGAACGCGGAGAACATCCCCAAAACACGTGACAACGACTCCTTTTATGGCAAGGACTACAGCCTCATCCACCTCCGAAGCCGGTGTAACACAGACCGGGCATCCCGGCCCGGCGATAACCTCAACAGTTGGAGGAAGCAAACTTCGCAGGCCGTAATGGGTTATTGTCCACTCATGAGTGCCGCAAACGTGACATATTTTCACAACATCATTTTTAGGTGCGATTTCCTGTATTTTCGCAGCTATTCGACTGGCCAAATTTTGGTCTCTAAACTTTAATTGTTCAAACATATTGACCAGCAACACGCCACATCATTTTGGTCCTAACGTGCTCTCAACCTCTAAGATTTCACGCCATAAACGTAGTGTTTCTTCAGCCTCTTCCCGGCTTAACACTTGGATGGCGTAACCAGCATGTACCAAAACATAGTCGCCAACCTTAACATCCACAAGGGAAACATCAACCTCTCTCAGAACACCTTCTCCAAAGTCAACTTGAGCTTTACTGTTCTGAACTTTTACAACCTTCGCAGGAATAGCTAAACACATTGTTCTCATTGAAATGCAAGCACACATCAATAAAATGGTTGCGTTTAGAAATGAAAAAAACCGGCATAAACAGCTTGACCGAAAGATAAACCTCCGTCGCCAGGTGGAATAGCCTCGTGAACTAGAAAACGGAGATTGGCAGCTTCCACGGTTTTCCGCATAATTCCAGCAAGTATTTCGTTGCATGCAACTCCACCCGAAAAGCCAATAATTTTGACGCCTTTTTCTAAGGCTTTTTCAACCGCAAGCTCAGCCAAGCCCCTAGCCAAATATACATGAGTGGAAAAAGCCAAATCAGCCACTGCGCACTTTTCTCGTTTTTCAAATATTTCAAGAACCATGCTTGTCGTTTCTAAAGCATCCCCCTGTATTATGGGTTTCAATTGCAAAACATCTTTACCGTTTATAGCTGCTGATTCAAGTTTCATGGCTGGTTCACCCTCATATGTACGCTCATAACAAACACCAAGAATAGCTGCAATAGCATCCAGAACTCTTCCACAACTCGTTGTTTCAATCACACCACGCCTCTTTTCCAGTTGCTGAAGAATTAGATGAACCTCCTTTTCTCCGTATGGGAAGCGTGACCCATTCTGCATAAGCCACTCCCTCATGTTTATTTTTCTATGAAGAATCCCGGCGGCCATTCTCAGTGGGTAGCGTGTTGCCAAGTCTCCCCCAGGCATTGGTTGTTCCTCAAGATGAGCAACGCGTTTTACTTCGTAGGAGTTTCGTGAAGCGAATATTATTTCGCCGCCCCATGCCTCACCGTTAATTCCATATCCGTACCCATCGCAACATATGCATATTATTTCGTCAACGCCATGTTCAGCCATTAAAGCGGCCACGTGGGCAAAATGATGTTGCACTTGGATAAGTTGCCATCCATGTTGGACAGCCAAATCCTGAGCAAGTCTTGTCGTAGTGAACTTCGGATGCAAGTCACATGAAACTACTTCGATCCTACTGTTAGTTAGATAAGCCAAATGTTCAGCAGTGTTTTTAAGAAAATCTCTGGTTTCAATGTTTTCAACGTCACCTATGTGCTGAGATATAAAAGCTTTGTCGCCGTTCAAAATGCAGGCAGTATTGTTAAGTTCGCCGCCCAAAGCTAAAACGCATTTTTCAGCCTTTTCCCTTAACATTAAAGGTGCTGGAGCATAACCCCTTGAACGTCGGATGAAAACTTGTTTTTCACCATGCACACGCATCACTGAGTCGTCGCAACGGTGAGCAATCCGTCTATTATGGAACAGAAAATAGTCGACTACGCCGCCAAGCGCTTTCAAAGCTTCAAGGTCGTCTTTGACTATAGGCTGGTTAGGCGGATTAGCACTGGTCATCACAAAAGCTGGATCGTCGACGTCGTCAAAGAGCAGGTAATGTAAACCCGTATATGGAAGCATGACTCCAACATTGTGTAGGCCTGGAGCGACCAAATCTGAAAGATAGTAATCGGCGCTTTTTCTCAGCAACACTATGGGACGCGTGTAGGAGGTTAAAAGCTCAGCCTCTTTAGCATCCACTTCGGCGAACGATTTCACAGCGTCTAAGCTTCGCGCCATAATGGCGAAAGGCTTCTGCTTTCTATGCTTTGCTTTTCTAAGCCTTTCTAGAGGTTCATCTTTTAAGGTTGAAGTCGCGACATGAAAACCTCCATAGCCCTTAACAGCCACGATGAAACCTTCAGCTATCAGTTTGCCAGCCTCTCGTATGGGGTCCATAAACGGAATAATTTCGCCATTGCTTGTTGTTAAATAAGCCTTTGGACCACACCTTGGACAAGCTACGGTTTGGGCGTGGAAACGTCTGTTTAACGGGTTCCTATACTCGTTTTGGCAGAAACTGCACATGGGGAAGTCTCGCATCGTAGTGTTCTCTCGATCATATGGAAGTCTTTCAATAACGGTATATCTTGGACCGCAATCAGTGCATGTAATGAAGAAATAGTTGTATCTGGGGTTGCTTTTGTCTCTAAGCTCTTTTAGGCATTCGTTGCATATAGCCACGTCTTGCGGAATTACAGAACCAGAAAGTTCAGCCTTATCAGAACTTTCGATAATTTTAAAGTCGGTGTATTCGTATTGTCCTTTAACTTCGGTTGTAATGACTTCGTGGATCTGCGCCAAGGATGGCTTTTTGGTTTTCAAGTCCATTAGAAAATTGTTAATGGCATTTTCTTCACCTTCTAGAAGAATTTCCACACCAGCGTCGCCCATGTTACGGACATATCCTTTGAGATTGTTTTTTACTGCTATACGATATATAAACGGGCGGAAGCCTACTCCTTGAATTATGCCAGTAACCCTAACCCTCACTCGCACCAGCGTCATCTCTTGCCTAGGCTGTTAAACATAATTGTCATGGTGAATTTTAAGGTTCACCTCAGCTTCCTTCCACAAATAGTTAAAATAGTCCTTAGCTAGTCCAGCCAGACCCGGATGATCTGACCATATGGCAGTTGTTTCCCCTTTTCCATCGCTGAAGAGAAGCAGAACTTCACGACTGTCGGATATGGCTCCGCCGCCGAACATTTTGTCCTTGAATCTTACTTCACCAACTTTTGAAAGGATTCTAAGGACATTTGCGCTTAACTCCTTCGAAACCATAACCCGCACTTGAATTTTCTCTCCGAAAAAGGAATGAAACAACTGGTAAAATTCTAAAAGAAAATCCTCTTTAACGTATGGAAGCGCCACCAGCAACTCTTCCCGACAGTTTTTAGCCATCTCCTTAAACTTAGAAGCTATGTTCGACGACCCTCTCAGAATCCAGATGTCATATTTTTCCTTGGCTTCAATCTTTTCGTAGAGCGGTGTCAACTTATCTGACACGACTTTTTCAATTTGTAACCATTCATCATCTAAAATTGCTTTAGCCGTTTTTAGGGCTGTTTCAGGCGACTTTGGAAAATATTTGCTCGGCCTTTTCCTCGAAACTTCTATCCATCCCTTCTTTTCCAAGCTATTTAAGACCTGATACACTTTTGAGGGGGGTATTTGTGCTCCATAACTTATTTGTCTGGCTGTTAAGGCGCCTTTCTCCAAAAGTGTTAAGTAAGCATTCACCTCATAATCGGTTAATCCGACTTTTTTAAGAAAAAAGTTCACTTTACCGCTCATATATAAGAATAATACTTTTCACCATATTAAAATTATGGAAATTTTAATATAGCTTTAGCAGAAACCTAACCACTAAACGTTGCGGGATAAAGATGACATCAATAATTGAAGAGACAACATTCGAAACTTACTCAACGAGCGTCTGCCCAGAATGCCTAAAAAGAGTCCCCATGAGAATTTACGAGGAAAATAATGTAATTTATCTCGAAAAAACTTGCCCTGAACACGGAAAGTTTGAGGATATCTATTGGGGAGACGCTGAGCTTTTCAAGTGGTTTTACAAGGGCTGGTATAGCGCAAAATATGGCGGAGTTGGATTAGAGAACCCTCACACAAAACCTGCCAAGGGTTGCCCCTACGACTGCGGATTATGCACTCAGCACAGATCCCACACTGTTTTAGGCATAATAGACGTCACAAACAGATGTAATATGGCTTGCCCAGTCTGTTTTGCATATGCAGGAGCGGTAAACTACGTTTATGAACCAAGCTACGAGCAACTGGTGGACATGATTAAACTTCTTAGAAACAATAAGCCTTGGGCCTGTAACTCGCTTCAGTTCAGCGGGGGAGAACCAACATTAAGGAACGATTTGCCAGCGCTTATCGCGGAAGCAAAAAAGGCTGGAATACGCCACGTAGAAGTTAACACCAACGGCTTGCGCCTCGCAGAAGACACAGACTATTTCAAAAAGCTTTTAGATGCTGGTTTAAGCACACTGTACCTTCAGTTTGACGGCTTGAAGGAGGAAATTTACAAGAAAACAAGAGGCAGAACAGACGTTGTCCAAGTAAAACAAAAAGTTGTGGAAAACGCCAGAAAAGTTGGCTTAGATTCAATAGTCCTCGTTGTCACACTTGCAAAAGAAGTGAACGACAAAGACTTGGGAGAAATAATCCGCTACGCTGTAGAAAACCATGACGTTATTAGATGCGTGAACATTCAACCAATCTCTATGGCTGGAAGAGCCCGGAAGGATGAAATGCGAAAAATGCGCATAACAGTACCCGACGCTATAAAACTGATAGAGGAGCAGACAAACGGAACCATAACCCGTTGGGACTGGCGCCCCGTTAACTGGCCTGTACCAATATCAAGAGGTATGGAGATTATTAAAAACCGCGTTTACCCAGAGTTTACAATGCACCCCATGTGCGGGGCTGCAACCTTCATAGTTGTTGAGGATGATGGTTCCTACAAACCTATCACCCAGTATTTAGATGTAGACAAGTTTGCAGAAGTCTTTTGGGACATCCACTACTCTGGCGTAAAGGGCAAGAGAACCATGGCGAAAATGAAAATGTTAGAGTTACTGCCCATGGTGAAATCCTCACTGGTTAGAGGCTTAATTAAAGACGTCGTAACTAAAGGCAGCTATGAGGCACTTGGAAAATTCATGCGGAGAATTGTGATGATAGGAATCATGCATTTCATGGACATTTGGAACTTCGACTTAGACAGAGTTCAAAAATGCGTCATTCACTATGCAACACCAGACGGAAAAATTAGACCATTCTGCACCTACAACAGCTTCCACAGAACCAGCGTGGAAAAGCAATTCGCCATATCAGCCAACGAATGGGTTGCAAAAACAGGTAAAAAGCTGAACGAGCCGGTATAATCGCTAATGAGGGGCATTTAAGTCTTAGCGGCCGCCTTTCTAATTTCCTCTTCCCGTAAAACCCTTCTGAGAACCTTGCCCACGGCGCTTAACGGCAACTCCGTTCTAAGTTCCAATTCTCTAATTGCTTTGTAAGGTGCAACCCTCTCGTTTACAAACCTCATCAGTTCCTCTTCAGTAGCGGTTACACCCTCTTTCAGGACCACGAAGGCCTTCGGAACCTCTCCTGCAACCGGGTCAGGTTTGCCGACTACGCAACAAAGCTTTACCGCTGGATGCTCATATAAAACGTCCTCAAGCTCCCTTGGATAAACACTGTAACCTTTAAACTTGATTAGATCTTTTTTGCGATCTGTTATGTAGAAGTAGCCCTCCTCATCCATTTTTCCAATATCGCCCGTGTAAAGCCATCCATTTCTTAAGACCGCAGACGTTTCTTCCGGCATTTTCCAATAACCTTTCATAACTTGTGGGCCTTTAACTACTAGTTCACCAACCTCTCCCGGCGGTAGCTCTCTTTCACCAGTTTCCATATCAACTATCTTAGCATCCGTGTCAGGCCAGGGTATGCCTATCGAGCCGATTTTCACTGTTCGCATGCTTTTATCAAAAGGATTAACATGGGTAATTGGTGACGCTTCAGTGAGACCATAACCTTCAACTAAAACGCCGCCCGTAACCTCTATAAACTTTTTCTGAATTTCAGGTGGAAGCGGCGCCGCACCTGACACGCAGAACTTTATCGAATTAAGGTTATACTTTTTGAGTTTCGGATGAGTTAAAAGCATAGCGTACATCGTCGGCACACCGCAGAAAACGGTTACTCTGTATTTTTGGATAGCTTGCAGGGCGTTTGCCGGATCAAAGCGAGGTAGTAAAACCATTGCTCCGGCGAATGATATTGGCGCGTTCATGCTTGTTGTCATGCCATAAATGTGAAAGAGCGGTAGAGCAGCCAACACGACCTCCTCGCCTTCGCTGGCTTGCAACCATTCTTTACACATAAGAGCGTTCGAAACGAGATTCATATGCGTAAGCATCGCTCCTTTGGAAATTCCTGTGGTTCCACCAGTGTACTGCAGAGCAGCCAAATCATCTTTTGGATTTATTTCAACTTTAGGTGGCGTAGCCTCATATTTTGCAATCAATTCTGTAAAAAAGTATAGGTTTGTCTTCTGCCTCACCTTACGAGTTGGAACTTTTCCCAACAAAGATCCGAGAGCAGCCTTAAATGGCGGCATGTAATCTTTTATGGACGTTACAATAACATTTCCAAGTTTGGTTTTTTCCCATATTTTTTCAACGATTGGATATACTAGATCAAGAACAACTATTGTTTCAGCTTCTGAATCGTTCAGTTGATGTTCAACTTCCCGTTCTTTGTATAGTGGGTTGATGGTTGTGACAACAGCGCCGGCCTTCAATGTGCCGTAATATGAAATTACAAACTGAGGAATATTTGGAAGCAGTATGGCAACTTTGTCTCCCTTTTTTATCCCCAAATTTGCTAGGGATGCGGCAAACTTATCAGTAAGCATGTTAAGCTCTTTGTAGCTTATTTTACGGTCAAAGTAGATAATCGCCGTTTTATCAGCATATTTTTGGGCTGCATTCCTCAAAAGTTCATGGAGGGGTATTTCCGGATAGACTATATGTCTTCTAACGCCTGGAGGATAGAACTTGTACCATGGTTTTTCTTCTGGCTTTTTTTCAACTTTCTTTTTCCTTTTAGCCGACATAACAGGCCCCTACGGTAGACATGCATGGCTTGGAAGTAATAATGCTTTCCGCAAGTGAAATTTTGCAGCATTACCCTCTTTATTCTGGTCGAGTGAACTCATAGGTAGGTTCTCCTTCATGGGTAATTTTTGCTACGAGTTTAGCTTTCATGCCTACTTTTATTTCCGAAAGCTTGAAGCCCGTCAGCCAAGCAAGCACCCGTAGGCCCTCCTGCAACTTGCCAATGGCAACAGTGTAGGGTTTTTCCTGCTGGAAACTTCTTGGTCTGACGACAACATGCGTAAAAGTTTCGATGGTTGCTTCACGGCTAAGTTCAATCCATTCCATATTTGAGGAAAAACATTTTGAACAATCAGCAACCGGTGGAAAATATAGTTTCCCACATTTCTTACATTTTGTAGCCAAAATTTTTCCTTGCTTTATACCTTCCCAAAAGGGCAAAGTTTTGCTTATTGGTATATCCTGCACAACTTTTATTTCTCTGGATTTTATATGCGGCATTGTCGCCATACGAAATCATCTCCTCAAAATAATAACATAACAATAGTGGCCGGTTCCACCTACATTGTGGGCTAGGGCTATGTAATTCTTCATTGATGCTTGTCTCCCTTTCTCAGCTACTTCTTCTCTTAATTGTTTTGTTAACTCGTAGATCATTGAGCAACCCGTTGCACCTATTGGATGGCCCTTCGCTTTTAAGCCTCCATCCACATTTACAGGAATTTTTCCACCTATCTCGGTTTGTCCTTCTCGGATTAGTTTAGCACCTTCGCCTTTTTTGCAAAGTCCAATGTCTTCGTAGGCCATTATTTCAGCTATTGTGAAGCAATCATGCACCACAGCGACATCAAGCTGTTCAGGCGTAACCTTAGCCATTTTATAGGCTTTTTGCGAGGCTAGAACGCTTGCCTCCAGCCCTAAATAATCAAGCCTTTTGCTAATGTTTGCAGTTCCGGAAGCGTAGCCTACTCCAGCAACCCAGATAGGCGTGTCGATTTTCAATTCTTTAACTTTTTCTTCCGAGGCAAGAATTATCGATGCCGCTCCGTCGGATACTGGACAGCAATCGTAAAGTTTTAATGGAGCAGCGACAATCGACGACGACAAAACATCGTCAACAGATATTCTATTCTGCAGGTGGGCTATTGGGTTCATGGAAGCATACTTATGGTTTTTAACGGCAACTAACGCTAAATCCTCCTCGGTTGTTCCAAATTTGGCCATGTGGGCAGTTGCGTACAACGCATAATAGGCTGGAAAGGTCATGCCAAAATTGTGGAATTCCCAAAGGTAATGCCCAGCCCTGCCAATCCACTCCATAACAGTGGGTGTGTCTATCTCTCTCATTTTTTCAACACCCAAAGCAGTTGCAACATCAGCCTGTCCGCTTGCCACAGCCCAGTAAGCAGTTGCGAATGCGGCGCTTCCACTTGCACATGCAGCTTCACAACGCACAAGTCCAGCGCCAGTTAAACCACAATATTCAGCAAAAACAACAGCAGGAAGAAGTTCCTCATACCATGCTCCCGCTCCCACCGAACCTACAGCCACAAACTCTATATCTGCTGGGGATATTCCAGCATCTTCAATTGAGGGCTTGAATGCTTCGAAAGCCAACTCCGCCACATTCACGTCATTTCTAACACCAAACTTTGAGCACCCGACACCTATGACTGCTACTCGCCTCATTACATCACGCCGCGCAAGGTCTTTCAAAAATAAAGGATTTGAGCTATTTCCCCTTAAATTCGGCTTTCCGCCTTGACATAAAGGCTTCTATGCCCTCTTTTATATCCTCGGTGGAGAAAGTTAAAGCCATAAGTGCAGACTCTATATGCAATCCAGCTTCTAAGGGTACTTGCGTGCCAAAGTTCAAGGCGTATTTAGCATACTTTAAGGCTATTGGCGGGCCCTCGCACAGTTTTTTAGCTAGTTGACGAGCCTCACTCCTAAGGTCTTCATAGTGTACAACCTTATGAACTAAGCCTATTTTGAGCGCCTCCTCAGCCTTAAGCCGTGTTCCAAGCATAACCATTTCCTTAGCTTTTGCTAAGCCGACAATTCTCACAAGTCTTTGAGTCCCACCCCAGCCCGGGATAAGGCCCAAAGTTATTTCCGGACTCCCAAGTTCTGCGTGTTCAGCGGCTATTCTAAAATCACAAGCCAAAGCAAGCTCTAAGCCACCTCCTAAGGCGAAACCATTTATGGCTGCTATAACGGGTTTTGACATTTCCTCTATCTTGCTGAAAACCTTCTGTCCCATTCTGGAGAACTCTTCAGCCTTTACGGGGGTGACCTTCGGAAACATTGTAATGTCCGCACCGGCGCTGAAAGCTCTGTCTCCTTCACCAGTTATTACAACACACCTTATTGACTGATCTTTTTCAGCAGTGTCCAGGGCGTCTGCAAGCTCCTCCATTAAAACGTCATTGAAAGCGTTAAGCCTATGCGGCCTATTTAGGATCAGCCACAAAACGTTTTCTTCCCTCTCCATCTTTATTGTTTCATATTCCTTACTCATGACCTTTCACCAAAGCTATGTTCTCAGCACGGCTTTATATTTGCTCTTTGGAACTTTTTCAGAACTTTCTGAGAAGGTACTTGAGCGTTGTAAGCTTCTGGATTTCGCTTGTGCCCTCATAGATTTCAGTTACTTTTGCGTCTCTATGATACCTTTCGACACGGTATTTTCCCAGATAACCATATCCTCCAAGGGTTTGAATTGCGAAGTCTGTAGTTTCCATGGCAACGCGGCTTGCATACTGCTTTGCCATTGCAGTAACCATTGGATCCATTTTTCCAACATCAATAAGCCAAGCAGCTTTATAGGTCAAAAGTCTTGCAGCTTCTATTTTGGCGGCCAACTCGGCCAAGGTACAACCTATAGCCTCATGTTGTATTATGGGCTGTCCGAAGGCTTCCCTCTGTTTTGCGTATTTGAAGGCTATTTCCCACGCACCCTGCGCCATGCCGACGGCTTGAGCAGCCACTCCCACTCTTGTTTTATCAAAAAACTCCATTGAATAATAGAAGCCTCTGTTAAGCTCGCCGACAATATGCCAGTCAGTAACCTTAACGTTGTCAAACCTGACTTCGCCAATTAAGGAACACCTAATGCCCATCTTGTTTTGAATTTTCGTTATCATTAATCCTGGAGTATCCTTGTCAACAACAAACAGTGTCTCACCTCTGTAAGCTGGTCTAACTTTTGTGTCCGTCTGAGCTAAAACCACAATAAAGTCAGCTATTGGAGCGTTTGTTATGAAGATTTTTGTTCCGTTTATCCACCATTCGCTTCCATATTTTATGGCGGTTGTTTCTATGCGAGATATATCGCTTCCGCTAACGTTTGGTTCGGTGAAGGCCGCAGCTGAGATATAGTCGCCTCTGCAAATTGGCGGCAAATACTTCTCCTTTTGCTCTTCACTGCCATACTCCAAAATTAATTCACTGCCAAAATTTCCAGCTGAAACTGCTACGCCAAGAGAGGAATCAGCCCTACACATTTCCTCTATCACAAGACAGGTTTCCAGGAATCCATAACCTTGCCCGCCGTACTCCCGCGGGAAAAACATGCTTGTAAAGCCGAGTTTTGCAGCCTTCTTATAAAGTTCCATTGGAAACTCTTCTTTGCAATCAAGTTCTAGGGCAAGTTCCGGTTTGAACTCTTTTTCACAAAACTCTCTTACAGCATTCCTTATTCCAATTTGATCTTCAGTTAATTCAAAATCCACTAGTAAAACCCCCTTCCAGCTTTCCTTCCTAACCAACCTTTACTAACATAATCCTCAAGCAACGGACATGGCTTATAGAGTTCCATCTTATATTTGGCATGAAGTTCATTCAAATTTTTAACAATAACGTCTAAACCGGTTCTGTCCGCATATTCACATGGACCTGAAGGCCAACCTGCACCGAGCTTCATTCCCGTGTCTATATCTGCTGGGCTTGCAGCATCCTCATGTACAAGCCAAGCTGCCTCGTTTACAGCTACAGCCCAAGATCTCTCAACGTCGTACTCCTCCATTAGGCTGAAGGGTATCCTCGGCCTTCCTTTGGTCCAATCGTAAAAGCCCACGCCAACCTTTTGTCCAAGTTTTCCCGCTTTTACAAGCGGCTCAATTAGTTCGGTGCAAAGTTTAAAGCGCTCACCATAGGCTTCATAGAGTATTTTCCAGATTTCATAGGCCAAGTCTAACCCAACGAAATCAGCTAGTTCAAACAACCCCATTGGGAAACCCCCACGGTATTTTAGTGACGCATCTATGCCCTCCTTCGTTGCCTCCTCGCGATAATAAGCCCAAAAGGCCTCGATGAAAACAGCAACCAAAACTCTGTTGACTATGAAGCCTCGTACGTCTTTCTTTACGATAATTGGAGTTTTTCTGAGTTTTTCAGCCAATTTAACAAGAGTATTTATTGTTTCATCGCTTGTTTTTTCACCCTTGATAACCTCTACCAGCAGCATTAATTGAGGGGGATTGAAAAAGTGCATTCCCGCAACCTTGTCGGGACGATTTGTCGCCTTACCCAGTTCTGTTATACTCAACGTCGAAGTGTTAGAGGCTAAAACCGCATAAGGCGGCGCCACCCTGTCAAGTTCACTGAAAACCTTCTTTTTAAGCTCAATGTTTTCGGGAACAACTTCTATGGCAACATCTACATTCATCGCGGCTTCTTCATAACTTGTCGTTACATGTATTCTTGCAAGAGCAGCGTCCGCGTCTTCCTGTCTTATACGCCTTTTTTCTACGAATTTACTCAGACTCCATTTAATTTTCTCCAAGGCTTTTTCGAGAAAAACTTGGCTAACATCCACCATCGCCACTTGAAAACCATTCATTGCTAGAATTTGCGCTATTCCATGCCCCATTGTACCAGACCCAATGACGGCTACTTCTTTAACTTCCCTAGCCAAACGGGGCCACCTAAAGGTTTAGAATATGCTACTTGGGCTAAGAGGTATAAACTTTTACAAAACTCTAAAGCCATAATTAAAAAGAGGGAAAAGAAAACATTCGTGATTTTTGGATTTCGCTGATATATCCCCACATGTTTCATCGACTGAACTATGTTACTTTTTGGGCTTTAAGTTCGTTAATCTTGTTTTTAAGGGCTGGTACTATCTTGAAAAGGTCTTCGACAATGCCGTAGTCTGAGAAGCTGAATATTGGCGCTTTTGGATCTTTATTTACAGCTATTATTAGGTCGGAGTTTTTCATTCCTAAAACATGTTGGAAGGCTCCGCTAATTCCCAAGGCTATGTAAAGTTTCGGCTTCACAATTTTCCCGGAAGTACCCACTTGCCTGTCGTTTGGAAGCCATCCTTTATCTACTACTGGACGAGAACATGCTAAAACGCCGCCAAGGGATTTCGCCAACTCCTCCACAATTGGTATGTTGCTTTGGTCTTTTACGCCCCTTCCAATACCCACCAATACACTTGCAGCTGTTATATCAACTCCTCCCGGGGGCGGTGGCACATATTCCAAGAAGCGTTTAGCGGTTACTTCCTCGATTAGAGGTGGTTGGATCTCTTCTATTTGCCCGTTTAACGGCATAGGTGGTTTTTTAGCTTGAAAGGCAGCTTGCCGCAGCGTAACCATGTAACTTTCAGACTTCCGTAGTACAACTTTTGCATTCACTTTTCCGCCGTATATTTGTCGAGTTACTGTAAACCTTTCACCCTCGAAATCAAAGTCTATACAATCCGTTGCTAATGGAATGTTTAAGGCTGCTGCCAGCCTTGGAGCAAGCTCCACACCATAGGAAGTGTGGCCAATAATTGTTAAAACTGGTTTACGTTGCCTGATTAAATGTGAAAGAACTTTATGGTACACGTCAGAGTTAAAGTTTTCAAGCCTACTATCCTCAATCAGCAAAACATTTTTGGCATACTCCGCCAACGTTTTCGCGTGTTCCTTAACATTCTTGCCCAGCAAAACAGCTGTCAAATTAGCGTTTGTCTTTTCAGCGATTTCCCTGGCTTTAGTCAGCATTTCGAAGGTTATATCTCTAAGCGCTCCTTGCCTGTGTTCAGCTAACACAAATATCTCAGCCATTTTAGATCAGCCCCCTTGACTTCAGAATTTCTATAACTTTAGCAGCTATCTCGTCCGGGCTTCCTTTCAGAAACTCTGTTTGCTTCTCAACTGGTGGAAGATAGAGTTTTTCTATTACCAGCCATGAACCAGTCTCGCCTACATCGTTTTCGCTTAAGCCTATATCAGCCAGTCTCATGACCTTTATTTCCTTTTGCATGGCTTTACGTATTCCCATGATGGAAACATAGCGTGGTTCATTAATCCCGGTCTGAACTGTGAAAAGCGCTGGCAGTTTAACCTCCAACCTTTCTTCGAAACCACCCTCAAGCTCACGGTTAACAATTGCTTTGTCTCCATCCAACACTATCTTTTTTACCATGGTGGCATGCGGCACCCCAAGAAACTCCGCTAAAACTGGGCCGACGACAGCGCTTCCATCGTCACCGGCCTGTGCTCCAGTTAGGATTAAGTCGAAATGCATGTTTCTAATGACGCTGTAAAGAATTTTTGCTGTGGCATACGCGTCTGAGCCGGCAAACTTTGAATCTGTTACACGTATGGCTTTGTCTGCGCCACGCGCTAAACACTTTCGCAGAGTATTGTCAGAATCTTCTGGGCCAACTGTTATCGCTGTTACAGTCCCGCCGAATTTTTCCTTGATGCGCACCGCCTCTTCTAAAGCGTAGTCGTCCCACTCGTTTATGTCGAAGACCAGTCCAGTTTTTTCTATGCCCTTACCAGTTGCGTCTATTTTCAGTTCTGCTTCAGCAGTTTCTGGAACATGTTTAACACAGACGATGATGTCCAAATCTATTCTCTCCTTTATATTCGGTGATCTTGTTCACACTTCGTTTTCATATAATTTTTGCTAAAAATATTCTTCTTAAAACATGGTTCAACTATGAAGAAGCTTTGTAGCGTGTTGATTATTTATGTTTAAGTTGATTCTCCAAGACTTCCGCGGCCCTTTTAATGGCTTCCCTTAATTTTTCGGTCAATGGCCCTCCACCCTGAGCGAAATTTTGTCTTCCTCCTCCCCCTCCACCTATTATTTTTGAGGCTTCTCTAGCTATTTCGCCAGCGTTTATACCCCTTTCCACAGCCTTTTGCCCGGCCATGACAAGTATTCTTGCAGTTTTTCCATCAACGCCGTAAAAGACTGTGACTGTGGTTTCGTCCCTTTTCACTATTTCGTTTGCCGTTTGTATCATGCGGTTGACATCAGCGTCCTCTCCAAAGTCACGCATGACAAGTTTAACGTCATCGATTTCACGGATGTTTATTGCTTCCGCCTTTGTGTCTACGCTGAGACTCTCCAGCCTCGCTATCTCCTTTAATAGTCTTCTTCTTTCAGCATTGGCTTCCTTTAAGTCTTTAACCATCTTCTCCGCAGTCTTATCTAGTTTTTCTAGCGGAGCATTCAGAATCTCTGAAACTCGCCAAAGCAGCGCCTCATTTTGCTGTATAGCCTTTAAGGCATGTATTCCAACAGAATATTCTAGACGTTCCACACCGTCTTGTATCCTTTCTGAATGTATTATTTTGATAAGACCTATCTCCCCGGTGCTAAGCACATGTGTTCCAGCGCAAGCCTCCACTTCCCAGTCTCCAATTTTAACCACACGAATTTCTTTTCCAGGAACAGCACCACCTTGGTACAGCCTAAAGCCATAAAGGTTTTCAGCTTCTGTTCGAGGCATCCATGAAATTTCAACTGGAATGTTGCGAAAGACCGCCTCATTGGCTAAAAGCTCTATTTTCTGCAATTCTTCTCGTGTAAGGCGCCGGTAATGGGAAATATCAAGCCTTGAGCTTTCGACGCCCTTCTGTGTGCCAAACTGCCAAACATGCTGTCCAAGAACGCGCCGCGCGGCAGCATTGACCACATGCGTTGCTGTGTGGTTTTTCATTAATACATATCGTCTATCCCAATCTATGAAACCTTTCACAAGACTTCCTTCAGCAGGAGGCTTTCCACCTTTAATCTGGTGAACAATAACTTTGCCTATTTTTTGCACGTAGACAACCTCAGCCCTTCCGCCGTCAAACGTTAAAAAACCAGTATCAGCAGGCTGCCCTCCGCCTTCCGGATAAAAACATGTCCTATCCAGAACTATATATTGATTCTTAAACACTTTGAGAACTTTTGCCTCAAAGCTTTTCATATACTGATCCTTGTAGTAAAGCTCCTCTGTTGGGGGAAGACCAGCCACTTCATTCTCAATCCATTTCTCGTGTTCAATCTCCTCAGTCGGTTTTGAGGTTTGCATGTGCCTTTCAGCAATCAAACTGTAGAAGTTCGCTGGAACCTCAGCAGTTACACCTTCAGCTTCCGCCATCTCCTTGACAATTTCCGGTGGAAGACCATGCGAATCATAGAGCTCAGTCAGCGTTTCAATGGGGATTTTGTTGAGATTTCTTGACTTTAAGTCTTCGGTTATGCGTTTTACAAGGCTGCTTCCCCTTGATATAGTCTCTTTGAATTTTTCCTCCTCTACGTGAAGCATCTCAATTATCTCATCTCGCATTTCCATGAGATGTGGATAATCCACAGACCAATAATTGATTTGCATATCAAAAATATCATAAAGCTTGTCCGAAATCCCCAAGAGTCTTAATAACCTATAAATTCTCCTAAATAAAAGTCTAGCTAAATATCCCTCTTGAATATTCGAGGGAACAACACCCTCAGAAAGTATAAAGCTTAAACATTTTGTGTGGTCTGCTATGGCAAATGCATTTTCTATAGGGGACAAGAAATTATCCAGCATAGCGGCATCTATGCCCAAAATGTTAGCTATTTTCTTTCTAGCCTCCATTAGGCTGATCGTTTTTCCCAAACCGACAAGGGGGGAGACTCTTGCAACTCTTGCCAGCAAATTCATGTCAATTTGGGTTATTCCAGCCATTTCAAGGATCTTATTCAGAAGTTCTCCGTATATAGTGTGGAAGGCGCTTGGGGCGCCTTGCGAAAGCCAAGCATAGCGCTCTATGCCATAGCCAGTGTCAACGGTTCTTATTGGTAATTTGATGAATTGATCATTGACAACTTTGTATTGCATAAACACTAGTGTTGCAACTTCTAAGCCTCGGGCTATGCATTCAAGGCATGGTCCAGCGTTTCCGCCGCCAGACCATATTTCCTCCTTATAAGTTATTTCTTCGGGTTTTATGCCGAGCTCTTCAGTAGCGAAGGCGTGATGATACCGCACTGTCTGATCTTTCCAGTAAACTTCTTTGTCTGGGTAATTGAATGCGTGATGCCCGCCCATCTCGAAAATTGTTAAATACTTACCAAAGGTTGGCCCGGTGTTAGTTATATCAACTAAGCGAATGCATGGCTGAGCTATAACCAGAGGATTTGCTGGTGGAGGTGCAATTCCCTCCGTTACATATGGTTGGAAATCTATTATGCTGGCATGCGTCAAGTAAATGTCGTCTCTCCACCTTGCCACAACAGGATATGGCTTTATGCGGGTGTGGCCATGTCTTTCAAAAAACGACAAAAATGCTTCACGCATTTCACGTAACGTGTAGCTTTTTCTTGTCGGTGGATCACCTATGAAGGTATAAGTGGAGCATCCTTCAACCCTAGCCTCGCCGCATGTCTCTCGTTCTGGATTTAGAGTCCAGAAGTATGTCTTGCACGTGGGGCAAAATTTTCTGATGTATCCTTGCTCTTTGAAAAAGGGAAGCGCATACTCTTCGGCTGGAAATCTTTCCAACATCTCAAGGCTCCTAGACTGGCTTATGAGCAGTTGATGACTTTTTCAATGGATAGAGTAGTTTCCGACATTTAAACCATTTTACTATCCAAGTTTAAACCCTATAAGAAAACCGATGACAAAGCTTGCGGCTAAAGGCAACAAAGCCACGGTATGAATAAGCCAAGAAAGTGCACTGCCAGCAGCTCCTAAAAAGTCGCCTACAAGCTTAAAAAGTGCCTCATAATTCACGCTCAAAACACCCCTTAGACTAAGATAAACTAGAGAGCCTATCAACAAGCTCATCAAAAAGAGTACAAATTTACTCAACTTTTTGACAGCAAACCCCACTATAAAGCCACCTACGCCACCCAAGCCCAACTCATTAACAATTAACGATAAAGCGTCACTCATCTGCGATTCTCCAAGCATCAGACAAGTTTGCTACCCCCTTTAAACTTTATTATTACCTCTCCAAATAAATAGATATGACAATTCTAGGGGTGAAAGTAGCTTATCAAAGTCTTCATAGAATACAGTTACTCATGGGAAATGCCATTCTTCAATAAGTTTAACCTTTGAACCCCCCTGCTTTTCCATACCGTAGCGTGTTAGGGGTTTTGTAAGATGTCTCTGGGATCTAGGTGAAGTGATGTACAACCCTTCACCCAAGTTCCGCTTGACTTGAACAGCAACCTTGGTGAGAGTGGGAAAACGCAAACCGCACCTTTCACATCTAAAACCTTTACTTTTACCCATAGACTTTAGATGTTTGCCACATTGCGGACAAACTGGATTATGGTAAGCCACTTGAGGGGCAAGCTTCAATACACGCAATTTTTCAAGGTTAATGGTCATCGGCCGATTTTTGGAAGGTGGACGAACACCACCATAAACTTCAATGTGATCACCAACAATAAGCTTGCTTGCTATTTTTCTCAAAGCGCCAGTTGGCGCATAGGCTGCACAGTCAACACTGGCACTTTGATCTTCAATCGTGAAGATAACATGCCTTCTAGGAACTATTCGCGGATTTGATGCTACCATTCCTTTGGCGATTACTGGATTATAGGGCTTAATTTCGCTTAACTGTTTAACGCGCTTCAAGTGGGCATCCGTGCCATGATTTGTCCGGAAAATAACCCAGCGTTCTATAGGCTCAAGGGGCTTAACCATTTGGAAAGCTTTCTTGACAATTTCAGGGTTTTCACCCCTTATGCCGAAAAGAATCGGGTCAGGTCCGTGGGGTGCTATCAAAATTCTGCCAGTTTCCGGGTCGATGTTATTAAATGTGTAAGGAGCAGTAGCTCGGTCCATCTCTATAACTGACGCCTTATCTATTTTTCTTTCAGTGCCACAGTTTTCCGGTGTGCGATAGGCAATTATTTCAAATGTATAGTCACCCTGCAAGGTTTCGCCGACCGCTGCCAAGCCACCTATTATACCACGCCAGCTTTTGAACCCAAACGCCTCCGCTTTAAACCTTTTTAAAAGTTTAAAGGCATCTTTAATGCTTACAATTCCGGTGATGGCTTTTTTAGCGAATGTTTGAATTTGCTCTGGGATTTCGGCTTCTGTATAGAAGACTACGCCGGGTTCTGTGCCTCTATAAGATAAGTCTGAGTTTTCTTCTATAGTGTCTATGACTGTCTCTTTGATTCTGTCTACAATGTTTTCGTTGCATTTTATCCTCAAGCAGAGTGCTCCGTTTCCCCTAGTTTTCCATGGGACATTAGGATTTAATCTAATGAGATTCGGATAATCGGTGAAACTGACTCCGAGTTTTTCCAATTTTTCCACTAAAAGGGCTGCGATGTAGGTTGTACATCCTTTCCGGGGTGAATCAGTGTCATCAAAGCCTATATGCAAGTATTTTAGAGCCATTTATGCATCCTTGAGAAGGATAAACGCTTCAAACTGAAAGAGTATTTGTCTCGTTAAGGAAATCGCTTAAGTTTGTTGGATAAAATAGGGGGATGATGGGCTATTTTGGTGATTCTTCAATTATTATCATTGTAAGGGTTGATCTAACCTTGTCAAGTCTTCTTATGCGCCATGTCACAATTTCTTTAAGTTTATCCATAGTTTCGGCGCTAACTCTGCAAATTATGTCATATACTCCATAAACAGCAAAGGCTTCCTCAACACCTTCAATCTTCTTTAGGTCCTTTAAGACATCGGCTTCTGAACCTATTTCTGTGTTGATTAATACAAATGCTTTCGGCATTTAAACCTCCTCATAATACTGTCTCAGCTTAATGCATTAAAATATTTTGTTGTTGAAAACTGGAGGAGCATTAAACTTCAGCTTAAAGATTGAAAACGTTCTTATGTGTAATCTATGATATTAGTCTTAAGGTTCGGGCATGTCAACGAAAAATATCTTCGAAAATTCTATTATGAGCCGTGAAATGCGAGCTTTGGAGTTTAACGCAGAATATTTCGGGATTTCTCGGCTTCAACTCATGGAGAATGCCGGGCGAAACTTAGCATTGGAAGTAGCCTCAAGATTTCCACCAAACAAAAAGGTTGCAGTTTTCTGCGGTTTAGGCGGCAACGGAGGAGACGGGTTCGTTGCAGCTAGACATCTTGCAGCTATGGGTTTTAAGATAACCGTGATTCTTGCCGGAAAAGCGAGTGAGATCTCCCACAAAGCAGCCCAAGAAAACTGGAGAAGCTTGCAATTTCTAAAAGAAAGCATAACAATCCATGAAGCTTACGACAGCACGCTTCTACCGGACATAGACGCAGATATAATCATAGACGCTCTCCTCGGAACCGGAACAAAAGGCAAACTAAAGCCGCCTATAAAGCAACTTGTTGAAAAAATTAACTCGTTAAACGCTTTTAAAGTGGCCGTTGACGTGCCGACGGGCATTGACTCTGATACCGGTGAAGTTTTGGGAACAGCTGTGAAAGCGAACCTCACAGTAACTTTTTACAAAACAAAAACCGGATTGGAAAAAGCGAAGGAATACACTGGCGAACTGGTGGTTAGAGACATCGGGCTTCCTGCAGAACTTGAAAACTATGCGGGACCGGGGGACGTCAAACTCGTTGTAAAAACACGCACCTCTGGGTCTCGCAAGGGAGATCATGGAAGATTATTGGTTATTGGCGGAAGTGAAACATTCTCAGGGGCTCCAGCATTAGTGGCGCTTGCTGCGCTAAGAACAGGTGTTGATTTGGTTTACGTTGCTGCGCCACAAAAAACAGCTTATACCATCGCAGCAATGTCACCGGACCTGATAACCATAAAACTTGATGGAGAACACTTGAACACCGGGAACATTTCGACACTAAAACCGTATATAGAGAAGGTGGACGCAACTGTCATCGGCCCTGGACTAGGGCTTCACCCGGAAACCAGAGAAGCTGCTAAAGCCTTAATTGAAGTTGTCGAAAGTCTTGGTAAACCGTTATTGCTAGACGCTGACGGCCTGAAGGCCTTTGCAGAATTTAAAAGGAAACTCATCACGTCATTAGTTCTAACGCCCCACGCTGGAGAGTACGCTATACTAACAGGAAAGAAGCTGCCGGAAAACTTAAAAGAAAAAGCTCTAGAAGTTCAGAAAACTGCAGTCGAGCTTGGCGCCGTAATACTTCTTAAGGGCCCGGTGGATGTGATTGCTCATGAAAGAAAGATTAAATTTAATTTTACCGGGAACCCTGGGATGACTGTTGGCGGAACTGGAGACGTGCTTTCAGGAATTGTTGGAGCCTTCTTAGCGCAAGGCGCTGACCCCTTTGAGGCAGCTGTTGCTGGAGCTTTTGTTAATGGTGCTGCTGGAGACTTTGTTTTTAGGGAGAAAGGATACCACATGATGGCTTCGGATCTTCTTGAATGGATTCCCAAAGTTTTAGATGACCCCATGAGCCACTTGCAGGTGCAAAGGACAAGTGCAGCAAAGTAAACTTAGAGTTGTTGTCTATCACGCTGGGCAATGCGACCCTAAAAAATGCACAGCATTAAAGCTTAAGCGCCATGGGCTCATCCGCCTGGTCCATCAAATTAAGCTTTTACCAAGAGGAGTTGTGATCTTGAATCCTTTTTCGAAAATAGCTTTTTCACCGGCTGACCGGGAACGCATCGAAAAGTATGGGTTAGCGGCTTTAGACTTTAGTTGGGAATACGCTGAAAAACCATTAATGAAAAACGTTAAAGGGGCGTCTAGATGTTTGCCATACTTGGTTGCAGGAAACCCCGTTAACTTTGGATACCCTACAAAATTAAGCACGGCTGAAGCTTTAGCTTCAGCTCTTTACATATCCGGATTTAGAGAAGAAGCCCACAAACTGCTAAGCATTTTCAAATGGGGACACACTTTCATAGAGTTAAACAAGGAAAAACTTGAAGAGTATGCCAAGGCAAAGGACAGCGGTGAAATAGTGGAAATGCAGAAAAAATTTATTGAAGCCCTCAAGACTAACAAAAGTGAGTTTAAACAATCTAGGCGCGCCTCAGAAGCACAGAAACACGAACAACTCTTACACGGGAATGGAAATGGACTCTGCAGCTGATTTGCCCCTCTTTTTGGCTTCTGTTGCTTTAATCTCTCTCTCCGGGGTTATGGCACCTGGACCGGTTTTTGCAGTGACCGTCGCGAAGGGATATGAAAGCAAAAAAGCAGGAGTTCTAATAGCTCTCGGCCACGGTGCAGTAGAGTTTCCCTTGATAATCCTCTTATATTTTGGCCTCTCGGAATTTTTCCGTTCTACTTTAATTAATAAAGCCATAAGCTTTTTAGGAGGACTAATTATGATTTACATGGGCTTTGAAATTTTCAGGAACCGTGGAAAAGCAAGCATAAAGCCTCAACGCTCAAGGTATACCTCGTTTGCCGCGGGTTTTGTTACAACGGCTGCGAACCCATACTTCTTTCTCTGGTGGGTCCTTGCAGGTTCGGCTCTAATCAGTAAGGCTTCCTTGTTTGGTTATATCGGGGTTGGCTTATTTGCAATTGTTCATTGGTTCTGCGACCTAGCTTGGGACACTTTCGTATCTGTAACTGTTTTTAAGTCGCGGTGTTTTTGGACTCAAAAGGTGTTCAATATTGTGTTCGCTTTTTGCTTTGTAGTTTTAGCGATTTTTGGTTTATGGTTTATCGCTTCAGCCTTGTTATGGTAAAACGCTAACTGTTAGATTTGTGTCACGCTTGTAAATTAAACATCCTTGCAAGTTTCTATTTGAGCGTCGCTTCTAGAGCGTAACTGAAACTTAAATCTTTAAAAGGCAAAATTCGCAAGCATTATAACGGTGTCTAAGACAATGAATGAGAACGTCTGCGAATTCCATATTGGAAAGGCGAAAATCTGTATTGTGCAGGGCGACATAACTGAGATGGACACGGATGCTATTGTCAACGCAGCAAATCCATCTCTTATGGGGGGAGGTGGAGTAGACGGAGCAATCCACCGCAAAGGTGGACCAAAAATTCTTGAAGAATGTAAACGGATAAGGGCAACGGAGTATCCCGAAGGCCTTCCGACGGGGAAAGCCGTCATTACCACAGGAGGCAATTTGAAGGCTAAATATGTCATTCACACAGTTGGACCAATTTGGCGTGGTGGAAGCCAAAGTGAGCCGGAGCTTTTGGCTGAAGCCTACCGTAACTCTTTAAAGCTAGCAGTTTCAAAAGGGCTTAAAACCATAGCGTTCCCCTCGATCAGCACGGGAGCTTATGGATACCCAATTGAAAAAGCGTGTAAGGTAGCATTGACAACGGTTAAAGAGTTCCTAGAAAAAGAAAATAAGATCGATAAGGTTGTGCTTGTTTTATTCAGCAAACGTGACTTTGAAATCTACAAGGAGGCCGCAAAAGAGATTTTGATCGGCTAGTATTTGATGTAGAGATTCACCTAGATCCACTGAAGTCTGCTCTGTTCAAAGGACCATTAAAGTCAATAACTAGGCATGGAACCAAACTCATGTATGTAGGGTTATTAATATCGCTTTTTATCAAAAGTGGGTCGATGTAGGCGATTAGGGTTTTCCCATTCGTATCAGCCTTAACCCTCCAGAACCGTTTCAAGTCTCTCTCAGCTAACCTCTTTCTGCTTTCCATATCGGACCTTTTTGCAAACTCTATGGATTTAAGGTAAAAATCGGTTATAGAATAGTTTACGAGTCGTAAGTTAAACTTCAAGTCTTTATCATTTAGAGACTCCAGTGTTTTTAAAACAGCGACTATGGCGTTTCCGAAGTCCTTTAGGCTTTGCTCCTTCAGAACGATTAGTGGGCAAATAAAATTGGATGCTTGCAAAAGCGAGTCCAAAGCAGGGTTGTCATCGATTTTTGGCAGTCTTAAAAGCTTCTTCCACTTCAAATTGAGTTGCAAGTTTTCAGAAATTCCAAGTTCTCTGTATCTAAACTTCCGTTTGAGCCAGTCGAATTCGGTTTTTGGACAAACCTCCCTTGAAAAATAAACTATTCCCCTAAGGTTTTTGACAAGATAACGGTATAAGGGTTCCGCAATATCGCGCATCAAATGTAAAACTCCACGTCTTTAAATTTTAAACTTTGTCCATTTTTACAAGTTTTATACGTTTACAAAAAGCGCATATTTCACTTGATGAGGGAAAACCGCAAAGTTTGCATTTAACAAGCGGCGGTTTAGCCTTAACGTTTTCTAGCAATGGCATGATTTCTAAAAATCGGTTTAAAAGTTGTTGTTTAAAGTATGGATTATATTTAGCTAAGGTTTCAAGAATTTCCATTCTTTTTCGCACACCAGTTCTAGTGGAGAAGGGACAGTCGATTTCTCTGAAAGGGACAGTCTCGTATAGGCAATAAAGAAGGTTTTCGTTTTCCGGGCTGCGAAAAAGCGGTTTAACCTTTGAAGCCATTCCTTCCGCAAGCGGTGGCAAAACTGGCTTAAGCCTAACAAACTGTTCCCAGCGTCCATACAGAAAATTGTTAAGCAATACGCCCGTAACGTCTTCCAAATTGTGTCCCGTTGCCAAAACGTGAACTTTAGCCTTCATTGCCATTTCCTCAAAAATTCGCCTTTTTATAGTTCCGCAAACAGAGCAAAGTTTTCTTTTGAATGAAGTTTCCTTAAAATCAACTATTTTTACACCTAATTCTTTATGGAGATCAAAAACGTGAAGTTTAACTCCCAACATGTCAGTTAGTTTTTCAACTTTGGCCTGGCAATGTTCCGAGTATTCAGGTATTCCAAGGTTTATGTGCAGAGCCGCAAGCCTAACTTCTGGGTAAGCTTTTCGCAGAGCATGAAGAAGGGCGGCGCTGTCTTTCCCTCCAGAAACCGCAATGCCAACAAAGGCACTTTTATGGAACATGTTAAATTCTTCAACAGTTTTTCTGATTCTTGCAACATAAAAGTCGGCGAAACATTTAGGGCACAAGCTTAGTCGGGCATAGGGAATATGCACTTCAGCGCTGGCTGAACGACATTTTACGCAAGTTACAGGCATAACCTTTTCAATCGCTCAATGCTGTATCGTTAATAAAAACATTTCATTTCATACTTCAAAATACGCCACAATAAGAGAACCCAAAATAGTTTTATAGAATCTGGGCGTTATTTTAACTTTCTAGATTCAAAGTCTTAATTTGGAAGTTTGATTATGTCCTCTGACAACTTATTATCCTCTACTCACAGCAGGAAACGTGTCATCATAATGGGTGCTGCTGGCAGAGACTTCCACAACTTTAATGTTTACTTCAGAAACAACGAGGTGTATGAGGTTGTGGCTTTTACAGCTACGCAGATTCCAGGAATAGAGGGAAGAATTTACCCACCGGAGCTTGCAGGCAAAAACTATCCAAAGGGTATACCCATCTATCCCGAAGATGATTTAGAAAAACTGATAGAAGAATATGATGTAGACCAAGTTGTTTTCGCTTATAGTGATGTCTCCCATGAATATGTGATGCATAAAGCATCTCTAGTGTTAGCTAAAGGTGCGGACTTTAGGTTAATGGGGCCAAAGACAACGATGTTAAAAGCCAGTGTTCCAGTCGTATCCGTTGGAGCCGTTAGAACAGGTTGCGGCAAAAGTCAAACATCACGGCAAATTGCAAAAATCTTGAAGAATAAAGGTTTAAATGTTGTTGTAATAAGGCATCCAATGCCATACGGTGACATACGAAGGCAAATCTGCCAACGCTTCGCCACACATGAAGACCTTGACAAATATAACTGTACAATAGAAGAAAGAGAAGAATATGAACCTCATCTAGATAATGGAGTGATCGTTTACGCTGGGGTAGACTATGAAAAAATTTTGAAAGAGGCGGAAAAAGAAGCTGACATAATTGTTTGGGATGGAGGGAACAATGATATACCCTTCTATAAACCCAACTTGCATATAGTTGTCACCGATCCTCATAGAGTTGGACACGAAACAGCATATCATCCCGGAGAGACGAACCTACGAATGGCAAACGTGGTGATAATAAATAAGGTTGATACAGCACCCTTAGAGAACATTAACCACATCAGGGAGAACATTAAGAAAGTGAACCCAAACGCCTTAATCCTAGAAGCAGCATCACCAATAACCGCTGATAATCCAAGCCTTATCAAAGGAAAACGCGTCTTAGTCATAGAAGACGGGCCAACATTAACTCATGGAGACATGCCTTATGGTGCTGCAACATTACTGGCTAAACAGCTCGATGCTGAACTCGTAGACCCCAGACCTTATGCTGTTGGCTCAATAAAGGAGGCATATGAGAAATACTCCCATCTCGGCTTGGTGCTTCCGGCCTTGGGCTACGGTGAAAAGCAAATGGCCGAACTATATGAAACGATTGCTCGTACACCGTGTGACGTTGTTGTAATTGGAACCCCCGTTGACCTAAGAAGAGTTATGACAATAAACAAGCCCACCGTTAGAGTTAAATATGAGTTGAAAGTTTTGGGACCCATATCACTCGACCATGTTCTAGACGATTTCCTTAAGAGGAGGGGTAAAAGTGGGAATTGAAGAAACACCAGAAATATCAAGGATAAAAGTTAAATTAATAATCGAAGGTTTAGGTGAGGCTGAAGGTGAATTAATTCGGCATCTAGCTCCAAGAACAGTAGATATGGTTGTTCGAAAACTTCCCTTCGAAGGAAGAGCAGCCCTCTGGAAAGAAGAAGTTTATTTTGAAATTCCAGTTAAAATGGGGGAGGAAAAAGCCAAAAGCACCGTAGAGAAGGGCACCATAGCTTTCTGGCCCATGGGAAGCGCTCTCTGCATATTTTATGGCGAATCACAGCCTTATAGCCCAGTCAACATTATTGGAAAGATAACAAGAAATCTTGAACTCTTCAGCAAAGTGAAAAGTGGCACAGTAATCAAAGTAGAGAAATTATAGGTACACGCTCTCGCTCCAGCTTTTCAGAAGTTTTTCACATTCTTCTATAACTTCACGTTTTCTACTTCTATTTTTCAAAACTTCAAGAAATTCTATGCGCTTTTCTATAGATCGTCTTTCAGCCTCACCACCGTAATATAGTTTACCCTCAAGATAATCCTTCATGTGATTAGCCTTTTGTATAAACAAACTGGCAGCATCAACAGGGTTTGCCACAGCATACTTATTCGCCCAAATAACTGCCTCTGTTTCACGGAGTTGTGTGAAGCCATCTATTTCAATTATCTCCTTAATATAAGTCCTAAGAAAATCGTAATAACCAGCCGTTTTCACAAGTTTAATGGCTTCTTTCACTTTCTGTTTAAACTCAGGGCTTCCCTGAACTCTTATATAATGTCGATAGTTTCGCTTGACACGTTCCCCGACTTCTTTAACATCTTCTTTCATGGAAATCTTTTCCGGAAACGACAGATTAAAGTCGCCTCAAACAAAATAGAAAGCCAACCTACTTTAAAGTTTGTTAATCCAAAGTCTTATATATTTTGATGTCATGGTTACCTGAAACTAGCTGAATTAGTCCGTCGTCTTCAAGCTGCTCTAGCAGATCTTTTGCAGCGCTTATCCTTATGTTAAATTTTGAAGCCACTGCGTAAGGTGTTAAAACCCGCATTTTTTTCAATTCATCCAGCATTTTTCCGCCTTTAATGTCGGGAATCAGTATTCCAGCTGCCTTTTTCTCTTTTGGAGCTGCCTTTTCTTTTTCCTTCTTTTTCTCTTCTTCGCTTTTTCGCATTTGCATGCGTTCCATCTGTTTCAAGCTTAGCTTCTTTTTCCCACCCACAGTGCATTTCCACCTTTTCGGTGTTTACCGGAATATTCTCAGCTCCCTTCCTTATATATCTATTGCAAACATGAGGCATGCTTTAGGGGAAAGGAAAAAGGGTGGGTGCTTTATTTTATCTACCCATAACTTTTCTTGCAGCGATTTCAATGTCCTCAGCTTTTATTGTTTTTCTTCCAGTGTGCATCGCAAAATCAAGAGCTTCCTTGGCTATTTTAATTCCAATTTCTTCTAGAGCCTTGGCGAGTTCCTTTGCAGCTGCTTCACTTACTCTTTCAGCTCCGGCCTTTTTACAGAGTCTATGCATAGGAGCAATTGCCAACTCTAAATCTGCCATAGAGACTCCTCCGTAGCGTCTTTTTGTATTTGAAGCAATATTTAATGTTTATTGCGCTTCATCTTCCAAAAATCAACTCTAAAACCGGATTTTCTTTAATTGAAATTTAGGAAATTATAAAAGCTTCCGGATGATACTTTATGTGCCAAAAGTGAACAGCATGAAAGCTCTGAGATATATTGATGCTCACATACATCTTTCAGATGAGGAGTATGAGGGGAAAGTTGAAGAGATTGTTTCTGAAGCAAAAAATTTCAATGTTATTGCGCTTGTTTCCAACTCGATGGATCTTGAAACCAGCGTAAAAAGTGTAGAATTAGCCGAACAATTTAAGGGATTAGTCTATGCTGCGTTGGGAATTCACCCGTGGAATGTAAACACTATGCTAGAGGAAGAGTTGCATGAAACTTCTGAGTTTATATTGGGACAACAACGGAATAAGGCGGTGGTGGCTATTGGAGAGGTTGGCTTAGACTACAAGTATGAGAAAATATGGGATAAGCAGCTGAGAGTCTTTGATGAAATGCTTAGGTTAGCTGAGAAGATGAATCTGCCGGTTATAATTCATTCCCGTGGGACAACCGCACAAGTAGTTGAAATGCTTCCGTCTTACCGTTTAAAAAAGGTTCTTCTCCATTGGTTCAGCAATCCGATAAGCGCGTTAACGAAAGCTATAGACAACGGATATTACATAAGCGAAGGGCCGCCGGTTGCCTATTCTAATGGTATAAGAGAGGTTGTGAGACGCGTTCCTCTAGAAAATCTCTTGACAGAAACTGATGGGCCTGTGCGGTACTTCAGAAATCCCTTCGAGGGTAAGTTAACAAGTCCAGCTTTCGTGCCGACGGTTGTTAACGCTATAGCTGAGGTTAAGAAAAGAAATGTTGATGAAGTTGCGGAGCAAATCTTGAAAAATTTCGAGGAATTTTTCGGGTTGAAGTTTAATTCAAAGAACGTAAAGTTAAATTAGGATTTGTGTTTATGAAATGTTCATTCCACCATACGTGTTTAACAGCGTGGTTAGTCTCGAATGCCGCTGGAGGAGTCGATTGGTTGGGAAAAGTTCGAACAGAGCAGATTAAACGTACAGCCAAAGAACTAATCAGACGATTTCCGGATAGGTTTTCCAGAAATTTTGAGGAAAACAAACGTTTGGTTGCCATGCTTGTTCCAGGGGCTACAACAAGAGTGCGAAATCAGATTGCAGGCTATATAACACACGCTTATGGCGGTATCGAGGTTCCCTCTCAAAGTGAAAATGGAAATGAGGACGCAAGCGAGTAGCTTATTAAATGCTTTCACATCTAGAAAGTTCTGGAGGCTGAAAGGTGATTGCACAATGATGGATCATTATAGGCGGGGGTGGGCTTTAAGATATTTGCGAGAAGCTAAAGCGGAGCTTGAGGCTGCTAGAAAATTACCATACATGGCTCCAAGCTTAATTCTTGAAGCCATAAGAAAAGCTAGAAATGCCATATATTACAGCCTAGGCGAACCAGCCTTCATTGAAAACGTTGTACGCGATGTCATGGAAAAAGCCCAAATAGGAAATGACCCGGTTTTAAAGTGTCTGGTAGAAATTGAAGAAATTATGCTGCAACTAGCGCAATTGGAGGAAATGGACGGGGAGAAAGCCATAAAACAAGCAGATAATTTAATCCAAACAGCTTCGGAAATTGTTGAAACTCTTACTGGAGAGAAAGCAGAAAATTAAGAAAGAATGCCTTTAAAGTTTCTATACCCTAGCCCATCCTTCTAAAGCTTTCATAACCTTTTTAGCCTTTTCGAACATGGGATCCGATAAATTCGAAGGCAAAACGTAAACGACATATCAATCCAACCCTTATAGAGTTCTAATAAAAATGGAGAAATTTGAGTATGAGTGTAACTGTAAAGTTCGTCGGAAGTTTACGCAACTTGACTGGAAGAGGTAGAATTACATTAAAAGTTGATGGAGAAAAAGCGCTAAAGGAGATTATAGACATGATTATCAAAGACTTTCCTAAAACAAATGTCTTGCTTGATCCAGAGTTGAAGAATCCGAAGCCAAACACTCTTATAATCGTGAATGAGAAGGAGATAAGCGTTCTAAATGGTTTAGAAACCATCATTAAAGATGGAGATGAAATAGTCTTTGTTCCAGTTTCTCATGGCGGATAAGTATGAAGACACCGTTGCAACTTATAACGCTGACTACGGATTTTGGATTGATTGATCCCTATGTTGCTGAAATGAAAGCGGTTATTTTGGGAATAAATCCCAATGTAAGAATAGTTGACATAACACATCAGATAGAGAAGTTCAACATTAGAAATGGTGCATTCGTGCTTGCCGCTGCATCTCAATATTTCCCAGAGGGCACAATACATGTGGCGGTTGTCGACCCCGGTGTTGGAGCGAAACGAAAACCCATCTTGATAGAGACTGCGAAAGACTTTTTCATAGGTCCAGACAACGGCATATTGACTCTAGCAGCAAAAAACCAAGGAATAAAACATATTTATGAAATAGCAAACCCAAAGTTTATGCTTCCCAAAATATCCAAAACTTTCCATGGGAGAGATATATTTGCTCCGGCAGCGGCGTTCCTTTCAAAAGGGGCAAAACCATCAGATTTTGGGCCGGAAATTCATAAAATTGTTACGCCAAGGTTCGCAAGAATCGTTAAAAAGGACGACACATTATCTGGTCAGGTTATTCATGTTGACAGTTTTGGGAATGTCATAACAAATTTCACAAGCGAACATCTTGAAGCTTTGGGTATCAAGGATTCTGTACATGTAAAGATAGGGGATAGGAAGTTAACATTAAGGCTTTGTAAGGCTTATGCAGACGAGAAAGCCCAAAGGCCTTTGGCTATAATGGGAAGCCATGATTTTCTTGAAATATCCATAAACATGGGTAACGCAGCCAAATTTTTTAACGTGAAAGTCGGAGACCCAGTTACACTTTATCGCTCTTTACAAGATCTCTGATTCTTTCATCACCACCTATCTCTTTTATGAAATCGGCTACGCTTTTGGGGACAAGTTCCTCCCAGTTTTCGCCCTTTAGCATTCTTTCTCTTATTTCTGTGGCGGAGTATATTTCGCGCTTATGAAAGCGTATGGATTTAACAGGGTATCCAGCTTCCATGAAGAGTCTACGCGTAAGCGGTTCGTTGGAGTAAACCACATCAAAGCGGGGGGCATAACCTTCAACGGCTGAAACCCAAACCATGTGGATGTGCACATCGGGCACGGGCACAATCCAGACGCGTCTTAGATCAATCCCTTCCTCTTCTAAGGCTTTCCTTATCATTACAAGCCTTTCGCTTGTTGTGAATGGGTTATTAATGCGATGACTGTATTGAGCGCTGCCAACAACGATTACAAGTTCGTCCACTTCGCTTAAAATTTCTTTTATTACATGGAGGTGTCCTTTGTGGAAGGGCTGGAATCTCCCAACAAAAAGCCCACGCTTAGTCATTGAAAATCGCCTCTTCACAGATTTAGATATCAAGCTTTTATTATTTGCGCCTATTTTTTACAAATTTTTCAGAACAAATTCCACTGGAAAAATTCGTAGAACACCGCCATTCACTTTAATTTCTTTAGTTGTTGTGTAGCCTCTCTTTTCACGTTTTAGAATCTCTAACTTTACATGCAAACCCCCGCCATACCCGCCTGGAGAAAAATCTGAAGCCACAACTCGATGGCATGGAATAAGTAGCGGAAAGGGGTTTGAGGCCATAGCTCGCCCAACAGCTCTAGGGCTTCCGCCAATAGCTTTCGCTATTGAGGCATAAGAAGACACGTAGCCAACGGGAATTAAAGAGGCAGCTTTAAGGACTTTCTGTGAATAGCAAGTTAAAAGATCTTCGGCAAGGGGAAACGTTTCACTGCAACCTTGGCCACCATAGATACCTGCAAGGGAATAGATTACTTTTTCAGCGAACTCCGTTGATTCTTCTGAATGTTGAAAAGGAATGTTAAAGGGGATGTTTTTAAGCAAACTTCTAAGAATCTGGCTCTTTTCGAACGCAAATGCTGTTGCGAAAATCTTCTCGCGTTCATATGCAACCCCAAACCATACGTTTTCAATCTTCTTGGCATAAAGCGCTAACATTTTGTTCCTCGTTAAAGTGTTAAGAGTTTGAAATATTTTAGCTCTTGTGGAGGTAAATGAAAGGAAGACAATCCATTTTAGACATTGCTGTGAGGCTGTTGTAAAATTGTTCAAGGAGCAGGGACCTTTTGCTCTGCCTTCGTGTTTTATTTCTTGGGGGGTTATCTGACACTGGATGGTGTTATTGATAAACTCTTGAGATTTTTGGAGCTGGCACTAAAATAGCCGTGTAAGCAGCGGTTATGGCGACTGACGTCAAGGAAGTAAATGAAGGCGAAGAGATAGCATCATGCGCAGTACATATAAAGGTTAGACACTGCGTTGATTATGAAAACAGCATGCAGTATGAACTTTTCGATGGTTTGAGGTTAAAGAAATCGTAGCTAAACCATCATGCCGTGTTAATAAGCTCCCGGAATTTGATATGAAAACTGAGAGGCGATTGTTCACAACTTCGAAGACATTAAGTTTAATAGGTTGCGTTCATATATCACGTGCAAAGGGTGAAAGATCGTGGAAAGAGAAGGGCAAATGCCTCAATATTTGTGGGTTCCAGGCGCCACTACGGTCGGCATAGTATGCAGAGACGGTGTCATATTGGCCTCTGAAAAGCGGGTTTCCTACGGGTATTTGGTTGTTAGCAGAGGAGGGAAGAAAGTCTTCAAAATAACAGATAATATAGGTGCAGCCTGCGCCGGGCTTGTATCAGACATGCAAATTCTGGTTCGCGAAGTTGAGGCTTATGCAAACCTTTACAGCATGGATGTCGGCAGACCCATATCAGTCAGGTCTGCAGCCAAGCTTATGTCTAACCTGCTTTTTGCTAATAGATTAGCTCCGTTAATAACTCAAACAATTGTGGGAGGCATAGATGATGAAGGCTCTTCACTATACGTTTTGGACGTTTTAGGTTCGGTTATACCAGACAAGTACGCGGTTGTTGGTTCCGGAACAGAGATCGCCATGGGAGTGCTGGAAGAAGGCTATCGGGAAGGCTTAAGCATAGAAGAGGGAAAAAACCTCGTCGTCAGAGCTATAAAATCCGCCATTAGTCGAGACATTATGAGCGGCGACGGCATCGACTTTCTATTTATAACAAAAGACGGAACACGCGAGGAATCCATAAAGTTCTAGAAGGGTTAATCTCCATTGTCTTTCGACCTTAGCCTAGAGGAAGGAAAACTGCTGGTTGGGCTTGCTAGAAGAGCCGTAGAAGAGTACCTAAAAACTAGAAAACGCATTCGATTGCCGGAAGGACTTCCACAGAAGCTTATGCAACCATGCGGAGTTTTCGTGACGATAAATAGTGTTAAGGGAAGAGAAAAAGAATTACGGGGATGCATCGGCCTTCCCTACCCAACAACACCTTTGGCGGAGGCTGTCATAGAATCTGCTATAAGCTCGGCAACCCAAGACCCGAGGTTTTACCCCTTATCTCTAGAAGAGTTAGACGATGTGGTTTTTGAGGTCAGCGTGCTCACACCCCCACAACTAGTGGAAGTGAAAAGTCCAAGCGAATACCCATCGAAAATAAAAGTGGGTGTTGATGGGCTGATCATAGAAAGAGGTTTCTACAGGGGACTTTTGCTTCCTCAAGTGCCAGTTGAATGGAGTTGGGATGAAGAAGAGTTCCTATGCCAATGCTGTTTGAAGGCCGGACTCCCACCGGACTGCTGGCTTATGAAAGGCACAAAAGTCTACAAGTTTCAAGCTATAATATTCGAGGAAGAAAAACCAAAAGGCGAGGTTAAACGTAAAGCCCTCACCTAAACCGTCTTACTTTCAACCGTCCTGTGCAACTTTTTCGATAATGTTAACAGCTCTGTCAACGCCTTTAAACTTGCTAGCATACTGGTTTAACCTCTGCACGTTTTTCTTGTAAATGTCTATGTTTTTCTCCATCCCACCAATGGCTTGAGCCAATTGACTCTCGTTCTTAGCGATTATGGAACAATGCATGTCTTGCAGTTTCTTTGCATTTGCAAACTGCTCGAGCTGAGTTGGGATACATATACTCGGTTTTGCATACTTCACAACTTCAAAACAAGTGTTGTGTCCTCCACTGAAAATCACAAGCTTAGCGTTCGCCATAAACTCGTTTCTTTCCTGTGGTGAAAGCCACGTGTAAACTACGCAATTTCCGATTTTTGCCATCCTTTTTTCGCCATGTTCTCCAAGGCTGACTATACTTTTTGTTCTCAAGCAACTTAAAACTGGAATAATAATTCGTTTCAATCGAGCCCTTGTTCCAGCCGGCCCGCTTATTGGAGCAAAAATATGGTTTTCTCCACCTTTTACAGACGTTATCTCAATAAAGCTTCCTACAAATTCAGTTTTGTCCGCAACTCCGACATCTTCCAGATTGCCTAAGTTGTATTCGCAAATGGTGTATGGTGGAGGGATATCTGGAATAATTATTTTTGAACAGCTTCTCACATAGCGTTCAGTGAATCTTTCACCAGGAATAAGCAAGGGAGAAAAACCGCAGCTTGGGCGAATAAAATTTGTTACATATACCGAGGGATAACGCCATCTCCAAGCTAAACGTAGTGTGTGTAGATCACCGTCCGATATAATTACATGAGGCTTTATTTTCAGAATGTTTCTTCTGAGGTCATAGTAACGATGCATTGTTTCTATGCCACTTGGGGATTTTATTTCGAGCTTCCTATTTTCTGGGTTAATACGCAGCAACGGAAAAAAGATGTTTAAAATAGAAGCAGAAAAAACTATGCCATAGGCGTTTTCATACCATCTGACAGGCGTGCAATGATAAACATTTTTAAACTCCCTTTTTAGAAGAGTATAGGCGTTTCCTCCGGAGAAAAAGAAAAGCTCGTTTCCCTTTGCTGCTAGCTTTTTTCCCAAAATCATAAGCCTAGAAACATGCCCTAATCCGAGCTCTGAGCAGCTTAGCATTAAACGCATAATTCATAGTGAGGCTTATGCCATTTATTTTGGTTGCTCTGCAAAATTGTTAAATAAAAAGCAAAGGGATGATAAAACGGTAAATTATGTTCCTCCCTAAAAAAGTTCTCGAAGAAAAGCTCTTACAGATGCTTACAGAAGACCTTGGGCAAGGTGATGTAACGTCATCCCTAATAGTTCCAGAAGGTTGCACTGCAGAAGCGGAGATAATAACCAAAGAAGCAGGAATAGCTGCGGGAATAGAGGAAGCAAAAGTGCTTCTTGAAAGTTTAGGCTTAAAATTTGAATCTTACGTTAGAGACGGTGACGAACTAACACCTAAACAAGTTTTGTTAAAGGTTTACGGGGACGCAAGAACAATACTCTCGGCTGAGCGCACTCTTCTCAACATTTTATCGCGGATGAGTGGCATAGCCACGGCGACGAGAAAGCTTATAGAGAAAATCCAAAAAGCGGGATATAAAACGAAGGTTGCTTGCACAAGGAAAACTGCGCCTGGACTACTATACTTAGATAAAAAAGCTGTCGCCACTGGCGGAGGAGACACGCATAGACTTCATCTGGACGACATGATTCTGATAAAGGACAATCATATCGCCATAGCCGGAGACGTTAGAAAAGCTGTTAAAGCGGTCCAGGAAAAAACCTCTTTCAGCAAGAAAATCGAGGTTGAAGTGGCTAAAGTTGAAGATGTTCTCAAGGCTGCTGAAGCCGGGGCAGACATAATAATGCTTGACAATTTTTCACCAGAACAAGTGGAAGAGGCTATCAAACTCTTGAAAAAAGCTGGATATTATGGAAAAGTGATGTTAGAAGCCAGCGGTGGCATAACGGCAGACAACATCCTTGATTACGCTTCGAAAGGAGTAGACATTATAAGTTTAGGTGAAATAACCCATAGCATAAAAGCTCTAAACATAAGCTTGGAGATCACAAACGTTGAGAAGACTAGGTGAAGGCTTTTATTAGCGCTATTTCAATGAAGGCAGCCACCAGCAGTATCACCGCGCATATAGAAATCATAATACATGCATTTATGATTTCCCTTCTCCAATTATGCCTTATAATACGCCAGCCCAACCAAACACTTTCAGCAAATGCCGCAGAATATGCTAAAAACTCAAGCCAAGTGAAAGGGAAAAGGAACAGCAACAAAAAAGCTAAGCGGGGATCTACACCGTTGCAGATGCTTTGTGCAGCAATCACAACACCAGTGCTATAAAGCACATAAACCCCAAATATAGGTCCAATAAAGGGGACAAAAAAGGACAGACACAAAACAAAATTGTTGCCGAAGATTAAAGTGGCTCCACGAAACAGATCGGCGGTTGAAAGGTAGTCTTGCATCTCGCCAAGTTCTTCGTTTATCTCAGATGCCTCCCTCTCGGTGAGTGGAGTCGAAACACCCGCAACCGTCACAGCAATCGAAACAAGGAAGAAAATCAATACCGTGAGAATGCGTTTCACTTTTGTTGGAAAGCCTTTCCAAATGCTTGATGTCAACTTTTAAACTCCTCCAATCATGTTAGGTTAGAGGGGGTTATTTTCAAAGTTCTGAACCCCCTTGCGCATGGATTCAATATCTCGGTAATATTAACTTTTTTCAAAACTCCGTTAGTGTCGGTCGCGCAGCCTAGAACATCGTGTTCCGCCGCCATTAAAGAGTAAACATACACTTTGTCGCCTAATATTTTTGGTTGACATTTCAACGGAAGCCCAAGTATTAACGGTTCATTCTGCTTTAGTGTTTTTTCTGAAGCATATATTATGGCATGAGCCCCAGCTGTCAGTTCAGCAATTCTCACTGGGATACTTGCCTTTCCTATGGCTAGGACATCTACGCCATATTTCTGCGAAATCTCTCCAGAGATTTTCCTAAGCTTGGGCAGAATCTTTACAAGGTTGCTTCTTGCCCTGCTAGAGATTTTCATGTTAGAAAATTGTATTGGGGAAAGCTGTTCAAGGGAGACCGCCCCAAGAGACATGTCAAGATGAATAACATCCGCTTCCGCCTCTACTTTTGCAAGCAGTTGTTTACACAATTCAGCTTCATGCAGTATAACCTCGTGGCTGTTTTCAGCATCCGCAAAAATCGGCTTAGCTAAACATTCGCTTGGTTCTCTGTAAGGAGACTTCACTAAGACGGCGGCAGTTGCCACGATAGTTAATGGTTCAAACTTCTCGTTTAAAATAGCCGAAGAAGAATCAGCGGCAACTATCCTCAATGATTCCACATCTCATTAATAAACCGTATAGGAATTTAGCTTTTACCGCTTTATCCATGAGGAAAACTTGAAGCCTTAAGGTGAACGCCCAAAACAAAAAGCTCCGAGCTTCTCGCCCTACTAGCTTTCGGCTTTATAACTTTCACCTCTCTAAAATACCGTTTAACTTTAGCTACAAAGTCGTCAAGCATGTCGCCTTGAAAAACCTTCACAAAAAAGTTACCGTTAGGCTTAAGGATTTCAAGAGCTATTTCCAAAGCTTTTTGAGCTAAATCAATCTGACGAGCGTGATCTAACTCCCAAATTCCAGAAATATTTGGTGACACATCTGAAATAACTACCTCAGCCTTTTTAGGGAGTTTTTCACAGATTTGCCCAACTATTCCCTCCTCAGTTATGTCACCGATAATCGTCCGTACATTATGTTCTGAAAACGGTTCTACAGGCTTTAAGTCAACCCCCAAAACAAAACCTTTTGATCCAACAATTTTTCTTGCAGCTTGGGTCCAGCCGCCCGGTGCAGCGCCCAAATCTACAACAACGTCGCCCTTTTTTATGAAATGATATTTCTCTGCCGCTTGAAACAGCTTGTAAGCCGCTCTTGAACGGTACTTTTCTTCTTTCGCCTTCTTATAGTAATAATCTCTTTTGCGTTCTTGAATCCAAGCTTTGGGCAAGACTAGCTGTCACCTAAAATGTTTTGTTTGGATTCGGCAATGTGGAAAAGCCATTCAGTAAGTCTTTCACAGCCTTGTGGTGTAACGTTGCCCGTGGGCCCGCATTTTGCACTGTCAGGACACATTACGCATGGACAGTCAACTATAGAATTTATTGACGCGGGAAGCCTTTTCGGATAAAGTCTATAAGTCCATCTGCCGTTGCGGAGTTCCTTTTCGCGTCGAATAAGCCCTTTACTCTCAAGTTTTAGGGCTATTCTTGAGCCCTCCCTGCTGCTTGCACCCAACTTCCGCCATAATTCAGACTGCAGTAAGCCATCGTTTCCAGCATTCATTATTATTTGCAACGCTTTCTGTTCTAAGTCGTTGGGTTTCGGCATCTTACCCTTTCAATCTCCACGCAAATATATAGGCATTCTCAAATAAAATATGCTCATCCGAACATAAAATAATTTAGGTCACAGTTGGGGTTAGGATTCTAAAATGAGACTGAAAAAAACTAGTGACGGCTACTGCTTAGGAATAGAAAGTACAGCTGACGATTTCAGCGTTGGAATTGCCACTTTTAGGGGCGAAATACTAGCTAACATAATAAACGCCTACATCCCGCCGGAGGGGGGCATTCATCCAAGGGAGGCCGCGCAACACCATGCTGAAGTCGCAGGCAAAGTTATTGAAGAAGCCTTCAAAACAGCCGGCATAAAACCAAAGGATTTAACGGTTATCGCGTTTTCACAAGGTCCAGGGCTTGGACCTTGCTTGAGAACTGGTGCCACCGTGGCTCGGGCGTTGGCCTCTTATCTACGTGTTCCACTTGTCGGTGTTAATCACTGCATAGCTCACATTGAAATAGGAAAACTGAAAACTGGAGCGGTGGATCCGGTTACGCTTTATGTCTCAGGCGGAAACACTATAGTAGCGGCTTTTGACGCTGGTCGGTACAGAGTTTTTGGCGAAACATTAGATATTGCTTTGGGAAATTGTTTAGATGTTTTTGCAAGAGAAGCTGGACTAAAGCAAAAGCCCGGAGAGCCGTTTGGAGCCGTTATTGAGAAACTCTCAAAAAGCGGAAGGCAATTTGTACCATTGCCTTACACCGTCAAAGGTATGGACATGTCTTTTAGTGGACTTTTAACAGCTGCCATAAAAGTCCTCCAAAAAGGCGAGTACAGGTTGGAAGACTTGTGCTATAGTCTCCAAGAAACAGCATTTTCAATGGTTGTTGAAGTTACTGAAAGAGCCTTAGCCCATACAGAGAAAAGGGAAGTATTGTTGACAGGCGGCGTCGCTGCAAATAAAAGGCTTCAGGAAATGGTGCACTCCATAGCGGAAGAGCATAACGCCAGATTCTGCACCGTTCCAAGCGAATTCGCCATCGACAATGGAGCTATGATCGCGTGGACTGGTGTTTTGGCATTCACTCACGGTGTTACAACACCTATAGAGGAAAGTTTCGTACGACTAAGATGGCGTCTGGAAGAGGTTGAAGTCCCTTGGGTGAAATGAGTCGGTTGTTTCTCATCAAAAAGGGCGCAGAGGCACATTTATTTCTTACAGAGTGGCATGGCAAAAAAGTCGTGTTGAAAATACGCTTGCCCAAAAAGTATAGAATCCCAACGTTAGATGAACGAATTAGAACATATAGAACCATCCATGAGTCCCAATTACTGCATGAAGCGAAAAAGGCTGGGGTGCCAACTCCGACAATATTTTTTGTTGATACAAAAAATTCCACGATAGTAATGGAGTTTATTGATGGAAAACAACTAAAACAACTGCTTAACGAAGTTACAGAGGAGAATAGAGTGCGTTTATGCCGTAAAGTTGGCGAGTTAATCGGCAAACTCCACAAGTATGGAATAGTTCATGGTGATCTAACGACCTCAAACATGATTCAAAGAGCAGACGGAAAAATTTTCTTTGTGGATTTTGGTTTAGGTGAAAAGACAAATGAGCTTGAGGCTAGAGGGGTGGATCTCCATTTAATGAAAAGGGCTTTGCAAAGCACTCACTTCAAGTTTGCAGAAGAATGTTTTAAAAATGTAATTGAAGGATATGCGAGTGTTTTTGACGCTGAAACGGTGAAAAACGTTTTAGATAAGATTAGGGAGATAGAGATGAGAGGCAGGTACATAACTAAAAGGAACAAAGGCGAAACGTGATCGTAAATGACTTTCCAATTAAAAGGTAAAGTTGTATTTTTTGCTACGAACAATATTAACAAATTCAATGAGGCACGCAAGGTTCTAAGCCGCTACAAAATAGCCGCAGGCATGTTAAGGGTGAAAACTCTTGAAATTCAAAGCGATAGCCTCGAGGAAATTGCAAAAACAAGCGTTGTTCACGCTTTCCAACACTGCCGCCTCCCGGTCATAGTTGAGGATGCCGGTCTATTTATAGAGGCCTTAAACGGTTTCCCCGGACCATATGCAGCATATGTTTACAAAACCATCGGAAATGAAGGTTTGTTGAAGATTATGAAGGGAAACGCCAACAGGAGGGCACTTTTTCAATCAGTGGTGGCCTACTTCTCTGAAGAGTTGGAAACTCCTATTTGTTTTAGGGGAGAAGTCGTTGGAGAAATAACGGAAAATATACGAAGTGAATGTTCAGGCTTTGGTTTTGATCCAATTTTTAAGCCCATGGGTAGCGAGAAAACTTTTGCTGAGATGAGTGTGAATGAAAAGAATAAGTATTCGCATAGGGCTAAAGCCCTCCGGAAATTCTCGAAATGGTATAAAAGCTTAAAAATTTAAAATTGAACTGTTAAAAATTCGTGGAGGTTTTCCTTTGAATGAAAAACAAGACATTCCAAAAGAGGTTGTAATAGCGCCGAACGAGAAGGTTCTCATGATATTGAAGAGGCATTATGTCTCATATGTGACTGTCGCAACCATAGGTCTCATAGTAATATGGTTTATCACAGCCAGCATTACACTAGCGCTGCCGCCGGAATACGGATTGATCAAATTTCCAATGCTAGTATTCGTGTTTCTGGTTCTTCCAGTTCTGGTTTATGGCTTAGGCTACATCTACGTCAGAGGACACCGTTACATAATCACAAATGAACGCATAATAATGTTCAGAAAATTCATTGGAATTCTAATGAGAACCGTAACCCACGACAAGATTACAGATCTAATTGTGAACCAAGGGCCTATTGGAAGACTTTGCAATTACGGTAGAATCTCTCCAATTACAGCTGGCATGATTATGCCTATGGGAGCGGCAATTTTCTCAATTTCAGGTGTTAGAAATCCATATGAAGTTAGGGACGCCATTGCAAAGCTTGTGAAGGAAACTCAATCGAAAGGGTAGAAAGCTGATGGAAGCAGCGAAGCTTACCCAGAAGTATGTAAAACTCCTTCGAGATGAAGAAGTTTTAATGACGCTGCAGAGACGCTATCCTTCTGTATTCTCATCTATTCTATCAACAGCTGGATTCATGCTTCTCGTATATTGGTGGTCGATTGTCCGCTATATTGTTCAGTACTCCGGCTTTTTGATGGAAACGCTGTTCACTCTCATTTATAGTGTGATATTTGCTATTGTCTGCGTTTTCGTGTTAATGTTGCTTCTCGGCTACTTTTACGTTAGAGGACATCTTTACATTCTGACCAATAGACGCATAATTCTGTTCAGAAAATTTGTCATGATATCCGTGAGAGAACTAACATACCATGAAATAACAGACCTTATTGTGAATCAAGGGCCTCTTGCTAGGTGGTTAAATTATGGTTCCATAACACCGTTAAGCCCCGGGGTTAGAGGTTTATACGCTCTTCCATACCCTTATTTTAGAAAACCGTCACATGCAAGAGTTGAATTAAAGGATGTTAGCAACCCGTTTAAAATTGTAAGTCAACTATTCGATTTAACAAGAACTCATAGTTCAGATGAAAGTTTAAATCGAAGGTCTTAAATATCCGTCTATCCTCGCTCTTACAGAGTCCACGGGGTAAGTATGCCGAAACAGGAAAAGGGAAAATCCCATTCAACCAGGCCGGTAAGTAAGCGTCCACCAAGCTGGTGCAAGTATCAGCCTGAAGAAGTAGAGGCATTGGTTATTAAGCTGGCTAGGGAAGGCCATCCCCCAAGTAGAATAGGCACGATTTTAAGGGACCAGTATTCAATTCCACTTGTTAAACCGTTGACCGGAAAGCCCATAACACAAATTCTCCGCGAAGCAGGACTTGCACCTCCCATACCTGAAGATTTAGGAAATCTTCTCAAAAAGGCCGCACGACTTTCAGCCCACCTTGAAAAGCATAGAAAAGACCTTCATAATAAGAGGGCTCTTCAGCTAATTGAAGCCAAGATTCACAGGCTGGCAGATTATTATAGGCAAGAGGGAATATTGCCTCCAGAATGGAAGTATGAGCCTAAAGCTGCCTCCATAGCGTAAGGGCAAATGTTTCATTCATGCAAACACTAGGTTTTTTAACTTACTATTCTAAGTGAAACCTCACAGACACTACTGTGATGAGAATGACGCTAAGTGAGGAACAAATTTCCAGCTTCTTCGAAAGCGTCTCAAAAGCATCTCAAATAATTTTAGAGGCAGTCAAGGAAGATAGTTACATCCACGTTTTTTCCCATCTAGACGCAGATGGTGTAGCTGCAGCGGGAATCATCTGTAAAGCTTTGTATAGGCTGGACGCAAGATTCCGTGTTAGAATAACTCAGTGGGCTGACGAGAAACTCGCAAATGAAATTCTTAAAGAAAAGCCCAACATTGTCATTTTCACGGACCTAGGAAGTGACTGTGCAAACATTTTGAGACGCAAAACCCAAGAAATGAAAGTCGTCGTTTTAGACCATCACCAAATGGGCAGCGAAGCACAAAAAGAATTTCCATGCGTTAATCCACATCTTCACAACATCGATGGAGCACGGGATATAAGTAGTTCAGGCATAGCTTATTTTGTTGCAAGGGCGTTGAACAAAACGAACATGGATTTGGCTCCAATAGCTATTGTAGGAGCACTCGGAGATTTGCAAGATAAGTACGATCAGCGAATGTTAGGCGGTTTAAATGAAATAATAGTTAACGATGCTAAAAACCAAGGACTGCTAGCCGTTGAAAAAGACTTGATATTTTTTGGAAGAGAAACACGCCCAATTCATAAAACTTTAGCGTCCACAACAAACCCATTTATTCCCGGAATAAGCGGTGAGGAGGACAAAAGCCTAGCCTTCCTAGTCAGCCTTGACATTAAACCAAAACACAACGACAAGTGGCGGGCCTTAAGGGACCTCACAGAAGATGAAAAGAAGAGACTTTGCACAGCCCTAGCAGACTACCTACTGTCGAAGGGGTTACATTATAAGGTATCTGACCTCATAGGACACGTTTATACACTAACACATGAGGAGCCTTGGACGCCATTAAGAGATGGAAGGGAGTTTGCCGTCTTGCTTAATGCAACTGGGCGCATGAATAAACCAGGTGTAGGCATCGCAGTATGCATGGGTGATAGAAGCGCAGCTCTCGACGAAGCAAACAAAATTCTAGATGAATACAGGCGAACCATCAATAAATATCTCGGATGGCTTATGGAGAAACCTGAAAGAATAAAAGAGCTTGAGAACATCTACGTTATTTACGGCGAAGACTTCATAGATGACAAGATAGTGGGTGCTATATCCTCCATTCTCTCAACATCGTTACCGAAACCAGACAAACCCCTAATCGCTTATGCAAACGTGAAAGAAGAGGGATTGATAAAGGTGTCCGCTAGAACAGTGGATGCCGTTGTTGCAAAAGGCGTTAACCTTGGGGAAATCATGCAAATAGCGGCTGAAAAGTGTCTTGGAAAAGGCGGGGGCCACGATGTGGCAGCAGGGGCGCAGGTTCCCATCGAAAACGTGGAAACTTTCATTAAACTTGTTAATGATCTAGTTGGCAGGAAGCTGAGTGGAGAAAAAATTGGAAGCTGAAATAACGATTCTTTATGAAGATGAAGAGACTGCTAGGGCAATTACGGAAGCGGTTTCTCCGGACAATAACAAATTGCCAACGGGTTTATACGTAAGAACCGAAAGGAGGAATAGTACTGTCTGGACTTATATAAAATGTAAAAAAGGCTTCAAAACATTTATTGCAACGGTTGATGATTTGCTGTCCACCATTTCGACGGCGGAGAAAACTCTAAGAATCGCACGGAAACTTGAATAATAAGATCACATATGTACTTCTCTATACGGCAGTGAATGTGAATGCTAGACATAAGGCTTATCAGAGAAAACCCTAAACTCGTGAGAGAAAACCTCGCAAGAAGGGGTGACCCTGAATACCTAAAGATGCTTGATGAGCTTATTGAATGCGACAAGTTATGGCGACAACATTTAACAAGGCTTAACGAGCTACGACGTGAAAGGAACAAAGTAACCGCTGAAATTGCAGCAGCTAAAAAAAGGGGAGAAGACGTAACTGCCATCCTTGCAAAGGCTAAATTGGTGGATAGGGAAATAGAAACGCTTGAGGGACTTGTTGCTGAATATGAAGGTAAAGTACGCAACTATCTCATGTTGCTTCCAAATCTTCTCCACGAATCAGTTCCAATCGGCAGGGATGAGACAGAAAATGTCACCATCAGAACATGGGGAGAAATACCGAAATTTGATTTCACGCCCAGAGACCACATCGATTTAGGTTTAAGTCTAGATATAATGGATATTGAAAGAGCTGGAAAAGTTGCGGGTGCCAGATTCTTCTATTTGAAAAAGGAAGGTGTACTATTAGATATGGCTTTGATGAATTTTGCCTTAGAAGAAATGATTAGAAAGGGATTCACACCTATTGAGCCCCCTTTGCTTATGAGACGCAGGCCATATGAAGGTGTTATAGCACTCGGCGACTTCGAAAACGACCTTTACAAAGTTGAAAGCGAAGATCTATACCTGATCGCTACCTCGGAACATCCAATGGCAGCCATGTATATGGATGAAATCTTGAAGGCTGAGGAATTACCCATAAAATTTGTTGGAGTAAGCACAAACTTTAGAAAAGAAGCTGGAGCTCACGGCAAGGATACACGGGGGATATTCCGCACCCACCAGTTTAACAAGGTGGAACAGTTTGTTTTTTGTAAGCCAGAAGATTCTTGGAAAATTCATGAGGAACTCTTGAGAAACGCTGAGGAGCTTGTACAAAAGCTCGGTTTACCTTACCGGGTTGTCAATGTTTGTACCGGCGATATTGGAAAAGTTGCCGCCAAAAAATACGATATAGAAGTCTGGATGCCCGCTCAAAATGCTTATAGAGAAATAATATCATGCAGTAACTGCACAGACTACCAAGCGAGGAGACTTAACATTCGCTACAGAGAAAAAGAGGGCGAACCGCCCAAAGGCTTCGTACACACATTGAACTCCACAGCACTGGCTACTGGAAGGACTATCGTCGCCATCTTAGAGAACTACCAACAAGAAGACGGTTCCGTGATTATTCCAGAAGTTTTGAAAAAATACATGATGGGCGTAGAGAAAATATCTCCAAAGAAGTAAAGTTTAATATTCTACGATGCAACTTTCTCCGCTAAATGGAGGGCCGCCGTGTCTGCAAAAAAGGTTCGAGACAAATGGCGTAGCAAAACATGGTATATGATAGTGGCACCACCATATTTTGGAAATGTGGAACTTGGGTCGATTCCAGCAGATGAACCGGGGAAGCTTATCGGAAGGGTTGTGGAGTCAACCCTCTATGATATCACAGGAGATTTCTCTCACCAATACCTGAAAATCTATTTTCAAATAACAAGAGTTGATGGAAAAAATGCGCACACCATGTTTAAAGGACATGAATATTCAAGGGATTATCTGCGAAGTCTGGTACGTCGAAGAACAACAAAGGTTGACGGTATATTTAACATTGTAACAAAAGATGGATATAGGCTTAGGATCGCCGTCTGCGCTTTCACCCTTTCAAGGATTAAAACTTCACAAGAGGAAGCGATACGCAAAGTTATGGCAAAGATTGTTGAAGAAAAAAGCAGAACTTTAACAATGGACCAGTTTGTCCAAGAAATGGTTTTGGGAAAAATCGCTTCAGACGTTTATAATGAGGCAAAGAAAATTGTTCCATTGCGACACGTTGGTGTCAGGAAATCTAAACTTTTAACTCAAGTAGTCCAGGCGCAAGTACCTCTTCAAAGCGTAGAACAAACTTAACCTTTAACAAGGTTTTCGCCATATTCATAGCCCTTTTCAAAAGCCTTTAAATTCAGTTCTTCTGTCTCTTTTGGAACATTAGCTGCTATTGACTTTTTTATAGCTTCCTTGTCCACAATACCAGTTATGGCAGTTAACGCCCCGAGCATGACAGTGTTTGCCACAATCTTATTTCCAAACTCCTCTGCTATCCGCGTGGCAGGTACACGAAAAATTTTCACGTTTCCAAGCTTTTTCTCATTGGGAATCATATCTGGATCAAGGATTATTATTCCGTTCTCTTTCACGTTTCCTGCGTACTCGTTGTAGGCGTGCTGGGACATTAGAACCAAAATGTCAGGTTCCATGACATTTGGAAAATCTATTTCACCGTCCGAAATTACAACCTCCGACCTACACGCGCCTCCACGTGACTCCGGCCCATACGACTGAGTTTGCACGGCGTGTTTTCCGCCATATATGCATGCCGCCATGGCTAGCATAATCCCAGATCTTATTATCCCCTGTCCGCCGAAACCTGCAAACATTATTTCTAAGCGCATTTGGCTCACTTCTGTACATTCATGATTTGAGCAATTTTTGTGTAGAGCAACTGTTCATATGTCGGCTTCTCTATGTCTACAAATTCCCCAACAACAATTTTTTCAGGTGTTATTTCCGCCTTCGCCGTGTCTGAGAAACTCGCTGTTACAGAGGCTTTTCTGAACCATTCCATCATTTCTAGACCCGACTGCATCTTGTTGCGGCGTCCATAGATTTCTGGACATGGTGATACAACCTCTATGAAGGAAAATCCCCTCCGTTGGAGTAGCTTCTTTATCGACATCGTCAACATGCGCACATGCAGCGTTGTCCACCTAGCTACATAGGTCGCCCCGGCAGCCGCTGCAAGATGTACAAGGTTAAAGGGATGTTCTATATTGCCATAAGGAGTTGTAGTGGTTAAGGCTTCCAGCGGTGTTGTCGGTCCCGCTTGACCGCCAGTCATTCCATAATTGAAATTATTTGCACAAATAACCTTTATACCAATGTTTCTTCTCGCTGCATGGATAAAATGGTTTCCGCCTATAGAGAATAGATCGCCGTCGCCGCTTATAACCACCACTTCTAGCTCTGGTTTTGCAAGTTTGACGCCGGTGGCAAAGGCTATTGGCCGACCATGGGTTGTGTGGAATGAGTCCACGTTTATATAACCAGCTGCCCGCCCTATGCAACCTATTCCGGAAACTACCACAAGTTTATTTAAGTCTATTTGCAGCTCGTCCAAGGCATGTATAAAGGCGTTTAAGATTATGCCGTTTCCACATCCAGAACACCAAATGTGAGGCATCATCGCAGCTCTCAAATACTTTGCGAATGGATGCTCAACAATTTTCGCCATTAACTGTGCCTCCTCAATGCTTCAAAAATTTCAAGGGGTGTATGGGGCGCCCCTCCAAGCTTTGGAACAGGATATACCGGCGTTGTTTTTGCAACCCTTTCAACCTCCCGCACCATTTGGCCGCAGTTCATTTCTGGAACGATTATGGCTTTTGCATTCGCCGCCGCTTCCACCACATGTTTTTCAGGAAAAGGCCAGAGGGTGATTAAGCGAAGAAGCCCAGCTTTAATCCCTTGGTCTCTAGCTTTTTTCACGGCGCCAAGGGCGGCTCTGGCTACTATTCCATAAGCAACAACTAAAACTTCTGCATCATCTAAGAATGCTTTTTCTACACGAACTATTTTGTCAGCATTCTTTCTTATCTTGTCGCACAACCTGCGGACAAGCCTTGTTTGAACTTCAGAATCTTGTGTCCGTGGGTAACCATACTCGTCATGAGCTAAGCCTGTCGCATGAAAACGGTATCCCTCACCAAAGCACGCCATTGGCGGAACCAAATCGTCGTCTGGCATAAAAGGCATGTACTTACTTGGCGGCATGTCCGGTTTTTTACGGTTAACAACTTTTATCTCTTCAAGTGGCGGTATGACCACTTTTTCCCACGTGTGGGCTACAGCTTCGTCCGTAATTATGAAAGTTGGAACACGATACCTTTCAGCTAAGTTAAAGGCCTCAATGGTTAAGTTAAACATTTCCTGAGCTGACGATGGAGCTAGGGCTATTATTTCATAGTCTCCATGGGAACCCCACTTAACTTGCATAACATCCTGTTGTCCTGGAAGTGTTGGTTGCCCGGTGCTGGGACCACCCCGCATAACGTCCACAATAACACATGGAGCTTCGGTCATAACGGCTAAACCGATATTCTCTTGCATTAGGCTAAATCCGGGTCCAGATGTGGCAGTCATGGCTTTTAACCCTGCGTAAGAGGCACCTATGACGGCTGCTATCGAAGCTATTTCGTCTTCCATTTGAATGTAGATTCCGCCAACCTTCGGCATTCTAGAGGCTATATGCTCAGCTATTTCGGTTGCTGGTGTTATGGGGTACCCGGCGAAGAATCTGCATCCAGCGGCTATGGCGCCCTCCGCACATGCAATATCACCGCTCATGAAATGCACGCCAGATAAAACAGCTTTTTTTTCAGCCACTTTCAACATCCATCCTTGCATTGTTTTTCTTTAACGAAAATTGCAAAATCTGGGCAAACAGCCATGCAGAAACTGCAAAGGATACACGCTTCCTCGTTAACGACCCTAGGGGGATGAACCCCTCTCGTGTTAATTTCATCCGATTCTTCTAAGACCCTTTTAGGGCAGTAATATATACAATAACCGCATCCTTTACACTGATTTTTTAGTATGTGGACTTCAGCCTTTGATTTGGAGGCTTTTTCAGTCTCTAGGGATATTTTCCAGAATTTTGTTGTCATTTAGATGCCTCCAACCCTGCCAAAACTTTTGTAGATTTATTCCGTCATTATTTCGCGCGTTTCTCTGAAGAAGAAACACATTTATTTTAGGCATTGTTGCTTTTGAAATGTTTGAGTTTGAATTTACTGCTTGGTTTATGTAAGTTTGCAGATCGGGTCCTTCATACATTTAATTTTCGCTCCTATTACCCGGTTCTAATATAGCAAGTTATCTTTTATAAATTGGAGATTAAATAAATCTGCAAAAGTGAGGGGCGCAAATGAAAGAAATAAAGGTTGTTTTGTACGGAGTCGGAGCCCTCGGTAGTTTAATTGCTAAGGCTTTATTGGAAAGGAAGGGCTTGAAAATTGTAGGCGCTGTGGATGTAGCAAAGGATAAGGTAGACAAGGATTTAAGCGAGGTATTGGGCTTAAAAAAGCGACTTAATGTAAAAATTTACAGGAATGTTGACCGTTTATTTTCAGCAACAACAGCTGATGTAGCGATTCATGCAACTTCATCCTATCTTAAAGAAACTTATCCGCAAATAGTTTCACTAATAGAACACGGAGTAAACGTAATATCTACTTGTGAGGAACTTGCGTATCCGTATTATTCAGAGCCTAAAATCGCAGAAGAGCTAGATGCCTTAGCCAAAAAGCATAATGTAACGGTTTTAGGGACGGGGATAAACCCAGGTTACCTTATGGATACTCTTGTGATAACCTTAACTGCAGTCTGCCAGAAAATAGAAAAAATTGAGGCGATTAGAGTGATGAATGCCGCCACGAGGCGATTGCCCTTCCAGAAAAAAATAGGTGCAGGGCTAACCGTGGAGGAGTTCAGACAAAAAATTGAGGCTAAGGAGATTACAGGACATGTGGGACTTGAGCAGTCTATTTCCATGATCGCCGACGCTCTAGCATGGGAACTGGAGAAAGTAGAAGCTGATTCGGTCGAGCCAGTGATTGCAAAGGTTCCAGTGAAAAGTGAAGCAGTAAAAGTTGAGGCTGGAAAAGTAGCTGGTTTAAGACAAGTTGCACGAGGTTTCATGAAAGGCAGAGAAGTAATAGTTCTAGATTTCCAAGCTTACATTGGCGCCGAAGAAGAATACGACGCCATAAGGATTACGGGTGTGCCAACAGTTAACCAAAAGATACAACCATGTATTCATGGAGATGTAGGCACGGTTGCATTGATGATTAACACTATTCCAAAAGTGCTTAACGCGCCAGCCGGATTGCTCACCATGAAAGATTTACCGGTTCCTTCAGCCGCGTTGGAAGACATGCGAAGATACATAAAAAGTGACTTAATAGCTAAAAACTAAATAGTAGATTGCCGCAGAATATTTTTGCCATAATTTCAAGCTGTGATGCAAAATGTGTGCTAAATATGTTCACGAAAAGGGCACATTGTCCCTTGAGAAGTTGCTTGCAGAAGTAAAAAATAAACCGGACTTTCAAAAGGCAGGTGCCATAGCCATTTTCGTGGGTGTTGTTCGTGGAGAAAACATGGAAGGCGAGAAAGTTCAAAAGCTGGAGATAGAGGCTTACGAGGAAAAAGCCGATGAGGTTTTATCAGGGATACGTGAAGACTTAAAAATGAAAAAAGGTGTTGTAGACGTTCAAATTCACCATTTTTCCGGCGAGTTCAATGTGGGTGAGGATCTTGTTTACGTTTTAGTTGCAGGTTCTCATAGGGAAAATGTTTTTCCAGTTTTAAGGGAAGCCGTTGAAAGATACAAGAAGGAAGCCCCAATCTTTAAGAAGGAGTATGTTGTCGCACGAAACGGAAAAATAAAAGCTTACTGGGTTGCCGAGAAAGAGGAAAGGTAATTTTGAAAAGTGTTATTAAGCAATCCATAAAATTATGTGACGGGATGAGAAGTCTTGGAAAGTAAGAGTTATGCATGGTTTGAAAGAAGGCGAAGAGCCAAAGCCCTGGACCTAGCGCAGGAACAAATCACAAAAGCTCTTGACACTGTAACGCTTCTCCATCAATCCATGCAAAAGATGGTTGAAAACAACAAAAAGGAAGCTATGCAATATATAGAGAACATTTTCAAAGTTGAAAAAGAGGTTGACAGACTGCGAACGGAAGTTTTCAAGGAGCTTTCCAAAGGTGTGGCGCTTTTTGCAGAATACCGCGAGGATTTAATGCATTTAGTGAAAAGGCTTGACACTCTGGCTGACCACGTGAAAGACGCTGCAAGATGCATAAAGATGCTTGAAGAAGCAAAAATACCAAAAGAGCTATGGGAAAGCACAGCCCGTACGACAGCTTTCCTTTTAAACTGTGCTCACGCTTTGAGAAGCAGTATTGAAAAAATTGCAGTTGACTCTGCTGCAGCCATAAGTGGGGCCAAAAAGGTTGAAGAAATTGAAAAGAAAATAGATGAAGAATATTTAAAAACAAAAGCTTTGTTCATTAAGCATGGACGGGAAATAGACAGCGGGTCCATGGTTATTTTCGATGATTTAGTGGAATTTATTGAGCATGCTGCTGACATGTGTGCGGATACGGCCGATTACATAGTGATTCTCTCAAGTCGAGAATAGCATTCCTCAGCTTTTTAATTGGCTGGTTTTTGATATTACCTTTCCAAGAGCAAACGATAAGATCAGGATAAGAAACACCCCTAAAAAGCCTGCAATCAAAGTTGAAAGATATGGATTCTCAACCGTTGGAAGAACATAATCGGGCATTAGTCCAGTCCATAGAGGCTCGTGTTCTCTGACGCCAAGAGCTTCAGCTACTGTTTCCAGCCCATCCGGATAAGATGAGGTGAAAGGCAACAGAACCACAAAACCAGCTAGTATCAGTATCAAAGCTTTAACGTATCCGCTCAAACAGCATCCCTCCTGAAAAAAGTTAAACCATTTAGGACAACCGCTTGAAGCTTGGAAAGTTGAGTTATAAAAGTTGTTGTTATTATTGCCTCGCCAAATCCAATTAAGGCATGCCAGAAAAGCATTGTTGGAACCGTCACAGCAACGCCACCAGCTTGCGAGAAAGCTGGGGACACACCTATTTCTAAGCCGCATGCCAAAGCTCCTAAAACAACTGAAAGCCATGAAGCTGCAAAAACTCCCATGACAAAGCGTTTGCCTCTTATATTGTTGCCTGCGATAAGCTTCGCTAAGAAAAAGCTTAACCCACTTATTATAGCCATATTAAAAATGTTTGCACCCAAAGCAGATATTCCCCCATCCGCAAAAAATAACGCTTGTATCAACAAAACAATGGTCATGCTTATGACAGCCGCATAAGGTCCAAGAACAACGGAGAGAAAAGTGCCACCAACCAGATGCCCACTAGTTCCGTAAGTTATTGGAAAGTTGATCATTTGTGCCACAAAAACGAAAGCGCTGGAGACGGCTAACAACGAAGCGAAAGATTTTGGATAAGCAGCCTTAACCTTTCTCCAACACAAAACAAGAAAAGCCACAGATACAACACTCATTAAAACTGAAACTTCAAGACTTAAATAGCCGTCGGGTATGTGCATTGCAACACCTGTAATACTTTTAATAACAAAAGTATTACTTAATAAACCTTACTTACAGAAACAACGAACCAAAACAACGGTCTCAAGTTTTAGCACTATGGGGCCTACGCTCATTTATTTTCTTATGAACAGCTCCTCCGTGATTATTGAGCTTAAACGACAATGATTAATAGTAAATTAGTGCGGGGGGTGGGATTTGAACCCACGAACCCCTACGGGACAGCCGCTCCGCGAAGCTTTTGGACGAGCCTCGCCTCAGGGCTGCGCCTTTGGCCAGGCTTGGCAACCCCCGCACTTGTATCTTGCTATCTTTAACTTATCAGTAGAATTAAGTTTTCCCTTTCTTAGGCTTAACGGGTTTACAATACAAAAAGGGAGGACGCTTTATTATTGGACTAGGCCACTGGGTATACATCGCTTAAGCTTTAGGCTTAGCCTTTAAGTCTTTGATATTCGCATTCTTAAGCCAATTAACATGTTTAATCAATTCGTTAACAACAGTTTCAAAGATTTTTCTTCCTTTTTCTGCAGAAGCTGTTGTTGACTTACCAAACACTCCTAGTCTAGTTTGGTCAGCTGTATCTAATGGAAGAGTTAAGCCCTCCACTTCTGCGAAGGATCTATGGACCTCTTCGTCAACAGCGTTGTCCATGTTAACAAAGTGTGGAAACAAAGCTAAGTTCATTGAAGTCTCTTCAGACCCCGCGTGTCCCCTTTCTTCTGATCTAAAAATATCAGGCAAAAGCTTGCTAGCTGCTGGCCACCATTGGAAGACAGATACAAAAATACCGATTTCTCTAAGTTCCCTTGCTAAGTCAGTTAAGGCGTTTAAGTTTCCGCCGTGTCCATTAACTATGACAATTTTTCTAACGCCATAATAGTTTAGGGATAGGCAAACCTCCTTAACATAGTTTTTGAAAGTTTCTGGCGAAACGAAAACTGTGCCCCAAAATTGTCTGTGTTGATGACTTACACCGAATGGTATAACTTGAAGGCACACAACGCCGGTACGTTTGGCAACTTCTTCGGCAATCGCCTTAGCAATAAAATTGTCTGTTCCAAGAGGGCCATGCGGACCATGCTGCTCGTTTGAACCCACTGGGAGTATAGCAATATCATTTTTGCTGAAATACTCCTTGGCCTCAACCCAACTCATTTCATGAAGCAGAACCTTCATAGGATTTCCCATCACGAAACTGTTTTATTAGAAGGCTTTGAATATAAGCTTGCAGCCAAATTGGCGGTGAGTTCTTTGAAGGCTTTAATCCTTGCCGGTGGATTCGGAACAAGGCTTAGGCCGTTAAGCTGCACGCGACCAAAGATTTTATTTCCAATAATCAATAAGCCTCTTGTAGAATGGATTATCGAAAAGCTTTATGAAAGCAATTTTAAAGAGGTGATATTCGCTGTCAATGGTCAAACAGCATTCCATCTAAGACAAGCAAAGTTCTCAAGAAACGGAATGAGAATCGTTTATTCATGCGATCCTCCTAGAAAACCATTAGGAACCGGCGGTCCAATAAAAAGAGCAGAGAGAATCTTAGGCAAGGAAAAATTCTTGGTCATTAATGGAGACATTTTTGCAGATATAAATTATCTAGAAATTATTAAAATGCACGAAGAGAAAAACGCCGTTGCAACGATAGCACTTCATCGTGTTAAAGACCCAAGCAGATATGGAGTTGCAGAGTTAACAGAAGACGGTAGAATAAAAAATTTCATCGAAAAACCTCCAAGAGAATTCTCGCCATCAAACCTCATAAACGCCGGCGTGTATGTTTTTAGCCCGGAAATTTTCAGTTATATCCCGGAAGGAATGAAAGTCTCCTTAGAACGGGAAGTTTTTCCAAAACTTGTAAAAGAGGGGAAACTTTACGGCTACATGTTTGATGGATTTTGGACGGATATAGGCAAGATCGAGGACTATTTAAATGTAAATAGGATTTTACTTAGAAAAGTCAACGATAGATGGCAAAACACAGTAAAAGGAGTGGGCAAAATTATTCAACCAACATTTTGTGGTGAACGCTCTTCCATTAGAGAAGGATCCGTAATTGGACCATACACGGTATTAGGAAGAAACGTTAACATTGGAAAAAATGTGCAGATAAAAAACTCGGTAATATTTGAAGGTGTCTCTATAGCGGACTCATGCATCATCAACGGCGCAATAATTGGTGAAAACGCAATCATCGGAGAAAACGTCGAAATAAGCGAGAATTGCGTCATTGGAGATCACGTTGTCATCGGGGATCATGTTAAGCTAGCAAGAGGAGTAACAATCTGTCCAGCGAAAGAGGTTTATGAAAGCGTGACAACTTCGACATGCATACTCTAAGCTTCAGAAGGTGTCCAGAAGAATGATAAACGCTGGAAGATTGTTTGGAACAAACGGTATTCGGGGAATAGCAAACAAAGAGTTAACCCCAGAGCTTGCAGCAAAAATCGGAAGCGCGATAGGGACCTTCTTCAAGAAAGGTAAGTTAATAGTTGGACATGATGCTAGAACGAGTAGTCCGATGCTTGCCAAAGCTGTTATTTCCGGGTTAAATGCAACTGGTTGCAATGTTTTATTCGCCGGTATGGCACCAACCCCGGCATTACAATATGCCACTAAAAAACACAAAGTAGACGGGGCAGTTATAATAACCGCCTCCCATAATCCTCCGGAGTATAATGGAATAAAGGTTGTATGGAACGATGGAATAGAAATCTCACGAGAACAAGAAATAGAGATTGAAAACATTTTCTTTGAAGAAAGGGTGCAGTACGCTGAATGGTGTAAAATTGGAGAAACACGGCCACTCATAGGAATAATTGATGAATACATGGAAGCCATAAAGGCGCATATCGACATTAATAAAATAGCAGACAAGCGTTACCATGTCGTCGTGGACGCGGCTAACAGCGTGGGCGCTCTTGCAGTTCCCAAAATTTTGAGGGACTTAGGCTGCAGAGTTACAACAATAAACGCGAACATTGATGGAACTTTCCCGGGAAGGCCTCCGGAACCTCGTCCTGAAAACCTAAAAGATTTGGCATTAGCGGTTAAAGCGGTAAACGCCGATGTCGGAGTTGCATTTGACGGAGACGCTGACCGCTCCATATTTGTTGACGAGACTGGAGAAATTCACTGGGGTGATAAAACCTTCGCCCTAGTTGAAAAATACTTTTTAATGAGGAATCCCGGCGAGAAAGTTGTTTCACCAGTTAGCTCATCAACGCTGATTAGAGATATAGCAGAAGCTTACGGTGGAGAAGTTGTCTGGACAAAAGTTGGAAGCGTAACTGTCTCGCATACCATGAAAAAACTAAACGCAAAGCTGGGTGGAGAAGAAAATGGAGGAATCTTTTATGGACCTCATCAAGCTGTTAGAGATGGGGGAATGGCAACAGCTCTAATACTGGACATAATGGCTGAAACCGGCCAGAAGCTTTCTCAATTACTTGGCGAGCTTCCAAGGTATTTTATTGAGAAAGGTAAGGTCGAATGCCCCAACAAACTTAAGGAGAAAGTCTTAGAAAATCTCATCGCGGAAACAAAGGGGCTAAACATAGAGACAATCGATGGAATTAAAATATGGTTTGAAGATAAAAGCTCGATTTTGATGAGGCCCAGCGGAACCGAACCACTTTACAGAATTTACGCGGAGGCAAAAACAAAGGAAAGGGCTGAGGAACTTGTCCGAGAGTTTAGTCTAAAGCTTAAAAGGATAATTGACAGCGTAAAAAGCTAAAGTTGAGGAATGCATCTAAAATCTGGAGAAAATATGATGATGTCAGACGCGGCAATCAAGGAAAGCAAAGATCCTGAACCATGCGAAAAGTTTACAGTATGTGTTGTAGGTTGTGGACGAAGCGGGATTCTCCATGCATGTCTTTTCGTTGAAGCGGGGGTTAATGTAATATGTGCTGATGAGGATCGAACCTTAGTGGAACGCGTTTCGAAAGGCAGAGTTCCATTTTTAAGACAAGAAGTGGAACCCGTTCTGCGAAAAAACTTGGACGATGGAAGGCTTAGGGTCACAAGCAATTTGGAGGGAGCGGTAACCCTAAGCAACATTATAGTCGTTACAACACCAACAGAAATAAACGAAAAGGACAGGGTGGACTACTCAAACATTGAAAAAAATCTTAAGAGAATAGGTTTAAACCTCCGCAAGAACACGTTAGTCATTATTACAAGCGTTGTAGGAGTTAATGTTACTGAGAACATCTTAAAAGAAGTTCTTGAGAACACATCTGGGCTGAAATTGGGTGTAGACTTTTATCTTGCGTACAGTCCGGTTTTAGATTGGAAGACACACACGCTCAAAAGTCTGGCAAATTATAAACGAATCGTTGCAGCCTTTGATGAAAATAGTTTGGAAAAAGCATCGGATTTTCTTGGCTCTGTCACAAAAACTCTGCCTATTAAAACCATGGATGTAAGGGCGGCCGAAACGGCTATATTACTTGAGGCTATGAGGAGAAAAATTGGTTCTGTGTTAGCTAACGAGTTTGCATTCTTCTGCGAGAAAATTGGCGTTGACTACTTAACTGTTCAAAGCTTGTTAACAGCGGATCTTGGTGAGTTTGTGCAGCCTACATTAGACTGCACGGTCGACAATGAACTCCTGATACTCTCGGAAGATGCGGAAAGCCATAACATTAAACTTCGAACTTTGGCTGTGTCCTTAGAAAGCAATAAAGAAATGTTAAGACACGCTGTTGCCCTCATTCAAGAGGCGTTAAAAAGTTGCGGAAAAACTACGAGAAGAGCAAGGGTTGCATTACTAGGTATTTCTCAAAACCGAAACATCATGGACACACCAAAAAACTCATTGAAAATGTTTGTTGGGATGCTTGAAAGAAGGGGTGTTAAACTAAGCCTTTATGATCCATATTTACCGCAGAAATTTTCAACGGAATTAGAGTTGCCGCCTATTAAGGAAAATTTGACGGAGGCATTAGAAGGCGCAGACTGTGTTGTAATATTCACCGGCCACGACCAGTTTAAACGGTTAAATCTAAAAAAGCTTAAACTTCTAATGAAAATGCCAGCGGCGATTGTTGATTTTGAGGGTATCTTAGACCCGGTGAAGGTTGAATCCGAAGGCTTTGTATACCGAGGTTTAGGTAGGGGGTTACGGAAGAATGGATAAAAAACTCGGGGTAGCCGTTATCGGTGCTGGTTTTTGGGGGAAAAACCATGCAAGGATCTTCAGGGAACTAGAGGAAACGGAGCTCATAGCTGTTTGTGACATAGACGCTGAAAGAGCCAAAACTGTTGCAAAACAGCTCGGTGTTGAAGCATATACGGAAGCCGGAAGGATGCTGAAAAAAAAGGAAATCGAAGCGGTAAGTGTATGTACGTGGTCAACAAGTCTTGCAAAAGAAGCATTGAAAGCATTAAAATTTGGAAAACATGTTTTGGTTGAAAAGCCAATGGCTGCAAACTCTAAACAGGCTGAAATATTAATAGAGACGGCGGAAAAAGAAGGGTTATACCTTTCGGTTGGTTTCTTGATGCGTTTCATTCCAGGAGTACAATACATAAAAAATGCTATTGAAAATAAAAGTATAGGCGAGCTTGTTTGTGCAACAGCTAAAAGAGTTTCCCAATGGCCGGAGAGAATAGGAGACATTGGCGTTGTAAAAGATTTAGCGATTCACGATATAGACATAACACGCTACTTATTTAACGATGACCCGATAGCAGTTTACGCGAAAACTGGAAACATGAGACACAAGCGCTTTGAGGATTACGCCCACATCATGCTCACTTTTGAAGGCGGAAAAAACGCCTTCATAGAATCCAACTGGCTAACTCCTTACAAAACGCGAGTGCTAGTGGTAACTGGAAGCGAGGCAATAGTAAAACTTGATTATATCACACAGGAGTTGACTATAGAGAATGCGAAAGAGACTGTTCAGCCGAGAATCCCTTGGCAGGAGCCGCTAAAACTTGAGCTTAAACACTTCACAAACTGTATCCTAGGGAAGGAAAAACCCTTAATAACTGGAGAGGACGGATTAAAAGCCTTGAAAATTGCTGAAGCCGCACTGAAATCTTCAAGAACTAGCAAACTCGTAAGAATAAAGTAGGCTTTAACTTTTTTTAAGATTGAATGGTTTTCCCTCGAGCAGAATCTTTTCCGGAATTTTCTCCTTCCATTTTTTCAAGAAAGGCAGATCCTCAATTTCCTTTCTAAGCTCATCCGGAAGCATCTCTGGAATCTCATCCCTTATAGGGTACCAACGTAAACATTCCGGGCAGACAATCAATCCTTCAACGATCTCTTCTCTTTCTTCGAAAACATATAATTCAAGGGGATGATGTTTATCTATTGGACAGGCCAATATCTCCATAAGCTTCCTTTTCATGGCAACCCCAACGCATATGGTTTTTACAACTCTTTATTAAAATTTGCTAGTCTTTAAGCCTTTGCATAGGATGTCTACGACGATCTGATACCAGTTTGGCCCTGTTGTCCGAACAATTCGACTGAAAGGCATCTCGAAGTTCACGTTAAGTTTTTTAAGCTTATCCGCAACTTTCGCTTTAACTTTCTCAACGGGGTTTTCATTCTTTTTTGCATTTTCAAAGTCGTAGTAGTGTATCCAGCCCCTACCGTTTTTTAATGACAGAAATGCATATGGCAAGTATTCTAGGGCTTTTTCAGGCAGCGGCATGAGAACTCTGTTTGCAGTGTCACGGAGCCTTTCTAGGATTACGTCTTTTGCGTCACCTTCTATTGGGACTATTTTACCATGAACATTGTTGAGTTTTATATTTTCCCACATGTACCGGACTGCTATAGGGTTAATGTCTATTGAATATATCTTTTCAACCTTTGAATGTTTAGCGATTACTATAGAAAAACACCCAACACCTGCAAACATATTTATGATGATTTCACCGTCTTGGACGAGATTTGCAACCCGCATTCTCTCATAGGACAGCCTAGGTGAAAAATAGCAGCGTTCCAGATCAACCGAGAAAAGGCATCCGGACTCTTTGTGGACGGTTCTTGTTTTATTCTCTCCGGAAATGTACTCAAGCTTCCGAAGTCTAAAGTCTCCTTGAACCGGGCTTGTTTGAGCTAGAACTGTCTTAACATTTTTATGAACCTTCATTATTGCCTCAGCAATGGTCTGGCCATGCTTTTGGGAATCCTCAGCAAGACGTATGATGGCTATGTCGCCCACGATATCGTAAGAGTTATAAATAGTAGCTACCACCTCGGACGGCAACACTGTTGAAAGGAGATGTTTTAGGCGTTTCTTCATACTAATCGCCGAGACAAATAATATTATTCCTGGGGAAATGCTTAAAAGTAAACAAATTCTTTTGTAACGGGGAATAAAAATGGAAAAAGCAGCTCCTGGAATAGTTTATGAATGCCTAAGGTGTGGAGCTAGGGTTTCAACGGAAGAGCTTGAACTGCGAGGGGGAGAAATAAAATGCACCGTCTGCGGCTACAGAGTTCTAAAAAAAATAAGACCTCCGGTAGTTAAGCGAATTCAAGCCAAGTGAAAGTTCAGATTATTGAGCGCTCGCAGTATGTCGATGAACTTTCGAGTTTAGAACAGTTCTCTTTCACCTATCTTGCGGAGGGCTCTTCCCCGAAGCTTTATTGCTGGACCAACAACTTCCTCAGGTTGTTTTTCCACAGTTTTCCTTCTTATTGTTTCGCCGCATACTCCCCTTGGAAGTAGACGCCTTTTAACACAAAGTGCGTATGAACAGTTCGCCACATTACACATGTCTTCAGTCCATCTGCACCACACACCGTCTCTACGGAAAACGGCAGCATTCTTGCCACACTTGAAAAGTTCACATTTGGGAGAACACATCTTCACTTGCGCCAAGGGACGACCAACCTTTAACTATTCAATAAAACCTTGCCGTTCCATAACGCTTTTGTTACTGTAAGAATTCTCGGAAATTGATATAAAGTTTTCCCAATTAGACTCAACATTTAAACTCAAACTTTTCGGGAAACTTATATTTTGAAACGTTTCATTCTTACTTCAAGTAGAACGAAAAACGCCAGAGCTACTACAATCAAGATAATTGTTGCAAACCATGCTGTCTCAACGAGGAGGCCGGCGAAAATAATATACTTAGCCAACTTAACTTCAATTGGGTTTATTTCATTCCTTGCCTCAACAACCGGGCATGTAAATGAATAAATTGGCTGGTTTCGGTCTGTTAAGTAAACCTTTATTGTCAGAGTCCCTCCGATCTCCGTGAAATCTGCTATTCCGTTAGCGTTTGTCAATTTGGAGTTTATCGGTACGCCTTCACGTTCTAGGGTTACGTTAACGTTTGGAATTGGTTGCCCAAAATAGTCGATCACCTTAACGTATATTGGCAGGTTATACAGAGGACAATAGACCGTTATCGTTTTTCCCTCGAAGAGTTCAACTACTGTTGAATTAAGAATAACCCCTCTAGAAGAAACTTTAACATTATAAATCCCAAAAACACAGCTGAAGAACGATCGGCCATCCTGGTTTGTGTAATTAGTATATTGCAATCCACCCATTGTTTCTTGAACTTCCACCAGGGCGTTTGATATGGGGACATTATTGGTGCCCACTAAATTCACTGTTAAAGGTCTAACGGGACAAAATATAGTTATATTATTCCATGCGGACGGCTTCAGTCGAAAAGTGTCATTGTTTAAATTGAAAACTTTCCCGTAGCGGAGAGCTGCCACATGATATGATGCACTTATAAGGAGCGACCTAAGCTGTGCATAACCATCAATATTAGTCTGAGAAATGATGGTTTCGTTCTCAATTTTCCCACCATCCAAATCCATGGTGTAGGTGACGGAAATGTTTAAGGATACAAACGGAATTTTTACCGCAACGTTTTGTTCGCCTACAACCGCTATGTTGAGGTTAGTAAGCTGGCAAGTTATGTTTAGTTTATCATACATATTTGGGATAAAGAAAGATTTTTCGCTGACCTTAACTTTTTTGAAGTACGCTGTTAAGTTGTATTCACCCTTCTCTAACAAGGCGACAGCAATGCCGTTTTCATTGCTTGTGATGTTATAGGTTGCATTAGCCCATTTATCATACGCATTAATTAGGACGTTTGGAACAGGTTCTCCTGCAAGGTTGAGTGGAGTAATTTGGGTTTTGAACCCTGGGACGATGAAATCTTGTGTGTCATTAACTTTTTTGCTGTCTGGTTTCGGTGTTATATTTAAGGTGTAGTTTCCAATAAGTGTGTTGACTGGAACCGTCCAGTTTGCTTCTATAATGTCGCCTAAAACTGTATGGTTAAAGTTGGCTATTAGTTCGTTTCCAAACCTAATTGATATTGTTGTATTAGTACCGGTAAGCGATGAATAACCAACAGCTTTTATTCTAACCACGTCGCCCCTGTGATATTCCGCGCGATCTGTTAGTCCTATGAAAAACGTGTCATAAGCTAAGGTTCCGTTGAAGTATACCGTGTAAGTTCCAGTGTAATTTGTGTGTGGACGCCCCAAAAAATTGTCCGGATATAATATTGAGGCGTTCCATACACCCGTGTCTGTTGTATTTAAGAGATGCACAAGTGCCTGGTACGTCTCGTTTGCTGGTGTTTTGACAGTTATGTTAGCGACATAACCACCGTTCTCTTTTTTGCCTCCAGTTATACTGACGGAAATGTTAATTGCCGTTGCGCCTTCTTGGAATTGATTTGGATATTGTGGCTTGCTTACTTTTATGATGTAGTTTGCCTCCACGTAAAACCATGAAGTAGCGTTAACTCCTGCAAGGACATCACGCAGCGTTATTGTGTAATTTCCACCCTGAAGAGTGGGAACTTTAAACGAGCAGTTCACATTATTTCCAGAAGCTGTTCCGTTTGCCACTAGAATGCTGTCAAACCAGACCTCGTATAAGCCTTCTGTCGTGTTTATTGTGCCAACAAGTGTGACTATTTCTCCGACTTTTCCGGTTTTTGTTGCAGGTGAAATGGAGGTTATCGTCACGTTAACTGCGTAAACATGTAACGAAATCAGCTGACAGAATGCCGCTAAAACTAGCACGGTTATTAACGTATTTACAGCCACAGCCTTTCTATTCAATTTTGTCGCGCTCCAACGGCCTCTCTTTGAGTTTTGATTTGAACATTTACTATTAGGTGAGCGTTTTAAACTTTACCTTTAATATAAACAATGTAAGGTTTGAAAACGTAAACCTTTAAACAAAAGGTTCTTTAGGACTTGAACACCGGAGGGAGATTGATGATCGACAAAATTCTAGGCCTAGTTGAGAAACATGAGAAATGGCGTGGAAAAGAATGCCTAAATCTAATTCCTTCTGAAAATGTTATGAGTCCTATTGTGCGTGGTCTTTTAGCATCGGAACTTGGACACCGCTATACAGCTAGGGACCGCTTTTACATGGGTACAAAATTCATCGATGAGATTGAACAATACGGCGAAGAGTTGGCTAAAGAAGTGTTTGGAGCCGAAATCGCTGACCTACGACCGCTTTCAGGCCACATTGCAGATCTAACTTTTCTGGCATGTTTCACAAAGCCCGGCGACACGCTCATGTGCCTCTCGCCGGAAGACGGTGGCTATCCGGGGTTGTGGGAGAATGGTTTAGCCGGGCTTTTGGGTTTGAAGGCTGTTCCCTTGCCATTTTCTAGGGAAAACATGAAAGTGGAAACGGAAAAAGCGAAAGAAATCATTAAACGTGAAAAGCCTAAACTCTTAATTTTCGGAGCTAGCCTAATTCTTTTCCCTCATCCCGTTAAAGAGTTGGCTGGCGTTGCCCAAGAAAACGGTGCAGTGGTGGGGTTCGATGGCTCTCATGTTTTAGGACTCATCGCCGGAAAACAGTTCCAAGACCCGTTGAGGGATGGGGCTCAAGCGCTTTTTGGCTCAACACATAAATCTTTTTTCGGTCCCCAAGGCGGCATAATTTTGGCGAATAAAGAGCATGGCGAATTGATAAAAGCCAAAATTTATCCACGTTTTGTGGATAACGCCCACTGGAATCGCATAGCTGCCTTAACCTTGGCTTTAGCTGAAATGAAGTGTTTCGGTAAAGAGTATGCGAAACAGGTGATTCGTAATGCTAAAGCTTTGGCTAAAGCGTTACACGAAAATAGTTTTCCAGTGAAATGTTCGAAAATTGGCTTCACGGAGTCCCATCAAGTTATAATGGATTTTGGAGGCTACGATCAAGGCAGGAAAGTGGCTGAAAAACTTCAAAAAGCAAACATAATCGTTGACTGCGTTGTAAGAATTGGAACATGCGAAGTCACAAGGCGTGGAATGAAAGAAAATGAAATGGTGAAAATAGCTGAATTCATAAAAAGGATCGCGCTTGATGGAGAGAACCCGGAAACTGTCAGAAGGGATGTGATAAGGCTTTGTTCAGACTTCCAAAACATTGAATACTGCTTTAAATAATGAAAGAGCCATTTATAAAAGGCGTCTTCATTTTACAAGTTTGATAACAATGGGTCTTGTTCCAACATTGCTGATTGAAGCGCTGAAAAAACATAAGTACCATATTGTTGGTAGACATTCGGCTGTCAAACGATGCAGATGGCTTTATGAGACACTGATTCACGGAAGACCATGCTACAAGCAGAAGTTTTACGGGATAAAAACCCACCAGTGCATTCAAATGACACCAGCACTTTTCTATTGCACACAACGATGTCTTTTTTGTTGGCGAGCTCAGAGTGGAGACCTCCAAATTACATGGGAAGAAAACATGTTGCCCCTATGGGATTCACCTGAAGAAATCGTTGAAGGAAGTATAAAGGCACAACTAGCAATTTTAAGCGGGTATAAGGGAAACCCGAAGACAGATCCTCAAAAGTTTAAAGAAGCATTAAGACCCCGCCATGCAGCCATAAGCCTAACAGGTGAGCCAACCCTTTACGAACCTCTGGGAGAGCTTATCCACGCTTTCCACAAGAGAGGCTTCACAACATTTTTGGTGTCTAATGGAACAGTGCCCTCAGCGCTGGCAAAATTAAGCCATGAACCATCACAACTGTATATCTCAGTCTGCGCCCCAAACAAGGAAATTTACCGAAAAGTTTGCCGACCACTCACGCAGAATGCTTGGGAGAAACTAAATGAAACACTGGAGATGCTTAAAAGCTTTAGCTGCCCCACAGCGATTCGTATAACAGCTGTGCGTGGTCTCAACATGGGAAACATCGAGGAATACGCTAAACTGATGGAAAAGGCTAATCCAACGTATGTTGAACCGAAAGCGTATATGCATGTTGGTTTTTCGAGACTGCGTTTAAGCTATGAAAACATGCCAAGCCATATGGAAATCCGTGAATTTGCATTTAAGCTTGGGGAAGCAGCTGGTTATAAAGTTATTGACGAGTCGGAGGAAAGTCGTGTCGCATTGTTAAGCAGGCTAGAAAAGCCTGTGAAGTTTTCATTTTGTTAAACGTTGGTTTACTTCTTGAGTGAACGGAAGTAAAGGTTAAATAACACACTTTTTAATTCAATGCAGTCTTAAACCCGCTGCGAGGTGCAAAGTATGGTTAGCGAAGGTAGAGGAAGACTGTTTAGGAGGAAGGACGGGAAATTCCTAATATACTTACCAAAAGACTTAGCGGAGGACAGCATGTTCCCATTTAAAGGCTCAGACTCCATATTTGTCAAAGTAAGCTTCAAAATTGGAGACGATAAGCTAATAATAGAGCGATGGCCCGAACAAGAAAAACAGCAAGACACCTAAAGTTTTTCAAAAACACCAGCGCTGTCACTCCCCATATTCTCACTCTTTTGGCAACAATAAAATAGCACTGACTATTATTTTAAGTAAGAGCGATGAAAATGGCCACTCTGAAAACCGTTTTGAGGCAAATTAGAAGAGAACTTAAAGAGAAAGAGAAAGTTCGAGAAAGAGTTCAAGCTGACATGCGGAAGATCACAAGCATTTCTAAACAAGCGATACTTTTCATTCACCAGAAAAGGCTTAAGGAGGCAAGGAGGCTTCTCGGAAAAGCCAAGGAGATTATTTTAAGGCTTAACAGTATGGCGAAAGAGCATTCAGACATAATTCACAGCGGTTTATATGATGTTGCCCTTCAAGAGTATGCTGAAGCCAACATTTTTCTCACTCTAATTGAAGATGCACGTTTCGTCACACCAGCAGAAATCAATGTGCCGTCGATAGACTATGTTCTAGGTCTCGCAGACGTTATCGGCGAATATAGACGCCTAGCATTAGACGCCCTAAGAGAAGGTGACACTAAAAAGAGCGAAGAATGTTTGCGAATCATGGATGAAATTTATATTCAACTTATGGCGATGGATGAAGCCTACATGCTAGTGCCTGGACTTAGAAGAAAATGTGACATCGCAAGAAAAATAATTGAGACTACAAGGGGGGACGTAACCCACGAAATGCGTAGACAATCGCTTGAGAAACATATGAAACGATTGGAAAAACTCGAAAGGCGTTTTGAAAGTCTGGGAAAGTGAAAAATGAACCCTGCCAGTTTAAAACATAATTTTTCCATCGAAAAAGCACACAATGCACAGCTTCAACTTTCAAAATTTATTGTTTTAGAGGATAAGCTTCCAGAAAAGATCAGCTTTATAGGCGGTGTTGACACGGCTTATGCCGAGAATTTGGCTATAAGCGCCGTTATAGTCCTCGACTTCGACAATTTAAACGTTGTTGAGGTTGAAACAGCCACCCGTAAAATCGATTTGCCATACATTCCAACGTTGCTCTCATTCAGAGAGTTGCCATCGACATTCAGGTGTATTAAGAAGTTGAAAACACAGCCAGACGTTTTGCTTGTGGACGGACAGGGAGTTGCGCATCCTTACCGTTGTGGTTTCGCAAGCCACTTAGGAGTTGTTTTGGGCAAACCTACGATAGGTGTTGCAAAAAGTAGACTTATAGGCGAGATTGAACCGTTTAAAAACAGAGACTACGCCTACTTAAGGGAAGGAAATGAAATCATAGGCGCAGCTGTAAAAACAGCCACTGGAAAAATTTTTTACGTGAGCGTTGGACACATGGTTTCGCTGAAAACAGCCATAAAAATTGTTAAATATTGCACACGCCGCGGCGGTGTTCCAGAACCAATACGTCTAGCACATGATGTTGCAACCATTGAAAGAGATAGAGTTGCAAAATCTAATACTCTTAATAATGGGTAATAACAAAGGATACTCTTCAAGTCAACAGTGAGTGGATGAAGTTTGCTTCATCCTAAAATTAGGGCTTTAGCAGATAAAATCCGCGACAAAAACCTTAAAGAGAAAGTGGTTAAACTTCTTGAAAATCCTGTTTTTGAGGTCGACGGGAAAGTCTATAGCGGTTTATCGCTGGATGTTTCGCCAGCTGGTTTGTCACATCACCACTGTTATCCAGGTGGCTTCATTGAGCATGTGGTCTCCACAACTAACCTGGCTTTGGCGCTATGCAATTCTGTTGAAAAGGTTTATCATGGAAAAGTGAACCGAGACCTCGTTGTAGCTGGGGTTTTGCTTCATGACATATTTAAGCCCGTAACCTATACGGTCAACCAGAATGGCAGTTACAGTACTACTGGCTTGGCAGAGTACATGGATCACTTGTCAATCGTTATAGCGGAACTTGTTCGAAGAGGTTTTCCGCTGGAACTTATACACGTGGTTTCAGCGCACCATGGAGAATACGGCCCGATTAGGCCACATACTGTTGAGGCTTTAATTTGCCACCTAGCGGATTTTATTGATTCACGTTTGAACGGGGAGGTTTTAAACGCTGCGGCATACCTCATTAGAAAGGCCACTGGTGAGGAACCACCGGGTTTAACTTCAAAGGAGGCTTTCGAAATAATCCACTCGAAGGCCGTTGAAGGCTGGGAAGGTGTGATAAAAACTGTGGAAAAAATAAAGAAGAGAAAGACCGCGCATAAACCTTAAAAGCAGTGTATGCACACGAATTTGGCGTGATGCATATGGTGGAGATAACGTTTGAGGAATTTCAAAAACTTGACATGCGAATTGGAAAAGTTTTGGAAGCGAATCAAATTCCAGGTTCGCGAAACCTCATAAGAATGATTGTAGATTTTGGAGTGGAAAAACGTCAAGCTGTTGCTGGGCTTTTGCAATGGTACAAACCTGAAGACCTTGTTGGCAAAAAATACGCCTTCATATTAAACTTGCATCGTAGAAAAATCATGGGTGTGGAATCCCAGTGTATGATTTTAGCGGCTGAAGATAACAAAGGTAACGTGGTGGCATTGCAGCCCGAAAAAGACATATCTGAGGGAAGCAAAATCCGCTAGGTAAAGGAAATCAGCTCAAAAGTTTGTTTATTGCCTCAGCTTTTTCTTTGCTTTCTACGATATATTCAATCATTTCCGGAGTTAGGTCAAGCCATTTAGCGATGCCGGCTGCCATTTCCGCATTGTTCTTAAATATTATCCGTAGATATGGAAGCACTTCTTTTGAAGCCCTCGTGGCGGATATGTGGCATCTGCGTTTTATTTTTTGCCCTATTTCCAATTGCATGGCACGTTCCTCTTTTGATCTTGACAGGGCTTGTATACGCTCTGGAAAATGGAAAGGTGTCCAACCGGAGGTTTTCGTATTAACCCGCGCCATGGCCACGCCAGCCGTCATAAAGTCAATTACATAGCGCACGAAGCTCCAATCTTGGGTTCTTCGTATTCTTCCACGATAAACGTCGGCCATTGAAAGTGCATCCATAGCCCTTGCCAAGTCGTGTGGGTCCGTCAGGTGCGCTGGAACATTTTCATATATCCATTCAAAAAGCATGTCAATATCCACATCCGCCATATTGACGGTGCGTTTGGCCCCATCACACGTTTTTCCGTATAGGATCATCCGCAAAACCGTGAATATTGTTTCTTGTCTGTCTCTGAAGCCCAGCCATGAAACATCGTCATAAGTTAAGCGTTTCCTGCCTTGAGCCAGTGCTTGAAGATCCGTTACAGCTGAACGGATATCACCTTCCGAGCGTTGAGCGATAAACTTTAATGCGTTTTCTTCAGCATCTATGCCTTCTTTTAGGCATATGCCCTTCAAATGTCTGAGGACATCGGTGACTGAGGGTTTCTTGAACTCTATTAGGAGGCAGTAGTTGCGGAGAACCGTAAAACGTGGGTCGAAGGCGTTATTAGCAATAAGCACTATGGGACATTGGGCGATTTTTATTATGTCAGTTATGGCTTTAACTCCACCCTTGTCCGCTGTTCCGGTCAAGCCGTCAAGCTCGTCGAAGAGTATGATCCGCTTTGCGCCAAATAATGAACCATATTGGGAGGCCATTCCAGCAAAACGTTTTACAGCTTCTTCTGTTCTATAGTCGCTGGCGTTTTTCTCCACTAACTCCATTTTAAAGTCGTTGGCTAAGGCCTCCACAGTGACTGTTTTTCCTACACCAGTAGGCCCATAAATAAAAGCTGCTCTTTTCTGCGGGATGCCTTTATCCCATGATTTTACCCATTCAGCAAACTTTTGGATAGCTTCCCTGTTGCCAACTATTTCCTTTAATGTTTTTGGCTTGTACTTAACCGTCCAAGGCTGATACACTTTTTACACCTTTCTGGCGGAACCCTTTATTTCGTAGGCTGCCTCCACAAGTTTAGCCAGCAATGCGCTTAGTTGGACTTCTTCGTCTGCACCTTCGACGAGCCGATAGTCTATTTCGCCTATGATATCAGCTAGCTTTATTTTCCATGGTTCCGGAATGTCTGCTCTAAAAATTTCTGTGTGAATTTGGCGGATTATGTCGCTCCCAGCCACGCCATACTTTTGAATCATTTCACGGAGTTGCCTCCGCGCTTCTATAAAGTTGCCTTTCATGGCTGTTTCAATCATTTTCTGCACATCCGCAGGGTTGGCTTTCCCGGCAATCGAATAAACAACCTTTGCGTCTATTGGCTTGCCAAGCGAGGCTGCAGCTTGCAAAGTGTTTATCGCCCTTCGCAAGTCTCCACCGCAAACCTCGTATATGGCGTCTAACCCCTCATTGAGGAGCTTTACGCCTTCTTTTTCAGCAATATACCGCAAGTATTTGTCGTGTTCCTCCCGCGGCAAATATGTGAAGCGAAAAGGTGCACAACGGGACTGTATGGGCTCTATTATTTTCCCACTGTAATTAGCGCACAATATGAAACGGCACGTTTCCGTGTACCGCTCCATGGTCCGTCTTAAGGCTTGTTGAGCATCTGCTGTCATGTTGTCCGCTTCATCCAAAATCATTATTTTAAAGGGAACCTCACCGATGGAACGCACCCTTGCAAAGGTTTTAACAGTTTCCCGTACTACGTCGATGCCTCTCTCATCGCTGGCATTCAATTCCATTATGTGCTCTCTGTAACCCTCACCGTAGAGATCTCGTGCTAAACATAATGCTGCAGTTGTTTTCCCTGTTCCAGGTGGTCCAGCGAAAATGCAATGGGGTACGTTTCTCGATTTAACAAAGCTCTTTAGCCGTTCAACTATTTCTTTCTGGTTTACCATGTCATCTAACGTTTTTGGCCTGTATTTCTCAGCCCACATTTCGAAACTCAAAAATGCTAGCCTCCTTGTAGCTATAGTTTAGCGGTTAAGAGGTTAAAAGGTTATTTAACAAATACGAATTCTTTACAGCATATAAGTTTTTATGGACTTTTCTTCGAACTTATTTCCTCAACTGATTTGTTTAACGTCACCTCCGCAATGTTCCGTGCGTATTCAATAATTCTTCGGCAGTTATCAAAAGTCAGCCTGAAAATTGCTGAAATGTTCGGGTCCAGCTTTTTGCTGGATATCAGGGTTATGATGTCATTTTCAAGAGTTACAAGGGACTCAGTTTTGGAAATTATGTTGTCAGCTTGTTTGTAATCCCATTTGAATGTTGCACTTAATGCCTCTTCAAATAGTCTGCTTGCCAAAGAGTTGAAATTAAGAATTTGTAAGTAAATCTCCTCGTCTATTAACTCCTTAAGAAAAAGAGTTTGATTTTCAACCATCTTTTTAAGGGCAACTATATTATTTAAAATGTTTCTAGCGTTTTCAGCTACGCCTTTAACGTCATTAACAACTATTCTATCTGCAAGAAATTCTTTGGGAGTCTTAAATCCAAGTTCTCGGAACAAGTTTCGCTCCACGCCGAATTTTAGTTGTCGAACGACGTAAAGGTTCAATCTGTTAACATCATTGTAAGCGCTTATCACGTTTTGAATCAAACTTTCATCCATGTCCTTCAGCATCGAAAGAGCGTCCATGTGCGCTGAAAGGGCAATAACGGCCATTCGTCTAATGGCCTTTTCAACCGGAAACTCTGGATGTTTTATCAAAATTTGGATCACAAACTCGGTGGGTGTTTCATCAATAATTTCGGAGCCTAAAAGGGTGTCCCTAACAAGGTTGTTTATTGCTGTTTTAAACTTCAAAATGTTATTCTTGCTTTTTAAACGAATTCGTATTAGCTCTGCACCTGAAACATATAGAGCTTTTATCTTGCGGTATAGCGATGGAATGTCATCGTTAGGTTCTACAATGACTTGATATTCTTTTAATTTGGTTTCCTCGAGTTTTTTCTCCTCTAACTTGCTTGGAATCAGAATTAAAGATGCGTCATCTAACACTTTGAACGCTACTTCGCTTCCTTTGTCTAGGCCTACCTCTCGAACCCAATTTTTTGGCAAAGATATTATATATGAATCTCTTCCTGTACGTTGAACCCGCCTATGCCCCGAATACTTTTTCATAGCATCCCTCAGCAATATATTTCATTTATTCTAAAGCATTCATCATCTAGTATATAAATGATTTACAACAAGTTTATATCGAATCTCGGCATAAATAGCTGAGCTCAATTGGCGAATAATTTGAGATTCAAAAAGGGTGATGTGAAATGACTGAACGCGTATTCAGAAACAGTTCGTATTTAAACGGAAAATCAACCACTGGAACAACAACACGAGTTAAAGACACAAGTCCAACAAGTG